>JAZQTE010000385.1:0-1703 GCA_045630505.1 Acutalibacteraceae bacterium
ATACATATAGGTGGTTACCGTTCTCCACTCACCGGCTTTGGCAGACGTACCGGTGGTACCCTTAAACGAACCGCCGCCGTAGGAGTCGATCGCGACCTTATAGCTGCTGAGCACGCGGAAGGTTACTTTATACAGCTTCGATGCTCTAAAAGTGTACTGCACACGCGCACCGGCAGCAGTCAGCATGGTGCGGTCGGCAGTAAACCAGTAGGTACCGTCACCGGCAGCGGCGGCGGTGGTAGAAACATAGAACACCTTGTTGTTGGGATCCTGCGGGTCGGCCACAATGGCGGCGTCCGCCTTTGTGTTAAGACCTTGCTGCTGATAGTCGCCCAACGCAATGGGAGCATAGCCATCTTCAAAGTCGGCGCCGTAGCCGAACAAATTCATTTCATCGGCCGCGGGACGGAAGGTGCTGAGGTTAGCAATATCGTAGCTGCGCACAGCAGCAGTCGTACCGCTGGCCAGCGTGATAAACTGGAACCAGGGGTTGCACTTGGCAAACGCAGCCTGCGCATAGAAGGTTACACGCTGCCAATCGCCCTGCATAGCGTTTGTACGGGCGTAGAATTCGGGCTGGGTGTAACCGTCGCAGATGCCGCCCTGCCATTGCAGAGCGCCGCGCACCGCGCCGGTGTTGGTGGCGCCGTCGGTCACACGGATGAGGAAGGTAACACCAATCCATTCATCCTTCAGCACTTGCGCCGTGAAAGCGTTGGTGCAGATTTGGTTGTTGTTCGCCATGGTTACGTATTGGAAGCCGGTAGCCGCATCTACCTTCACGGGTACGGGCTGGCCGCGAAGCGCAGCGTCGGTGCATTCCGTGTCTTTCTTGGCATACGTAAACTTGGACATATCCATAAATTCTTGGGTTTTATCTTCCTGCACGGTTACCGTGATGGTATCCGTCAGTGTGCCCGCCGTTGCGGTGATGGTAGCGGTACCGAAGCCCACAGCGGTGATCACGCCGGTAGCAGCATCCACGGTAGCCACGTCAGCATCGTCGGTGGTGTATACCACGTCGGCACGCTGCGAGAACACGGGAGTAACCGAAACAACGGGAGCTTCCGTCTTATCGCCGGGCTCCAGCACAAAGGCCTCTTTATCGAGCGCAATGGCGGTGGCCTGCGTTTCCGTTACCGTGAAGTTATCAATATAGGTATAGCCGTCCGTACCGCAATAGTCGTTCGACGTGCCTTTTACGATATTGGAGCCCCAAGACCACCAGTCCGCATGGTAAGCCTCGGCAATGTTGTCATCGGCCACGATGGTGAAGGTGTAGGTTTTCCAATCATCCTCACCGCCGCTGAGCTCGAACCAACCGGAGTATCTTCCTTTCGAGGCGTTTGTCACACGCTCGGCGTTGTGGGAGGTGGCATACAGGCTGCCCTGCAGATAGAAGCCGACCTTATCGCCGTACACGTCGAACGAGAGCGTGTAGGACTTCGAGGTTTCCATCCGCTTGTTGTACGCGCCGGTTTCGGCATTGTACAAGTTTTTCCATTTCGGGTACGAGCCATGGGTGTATTTGACGTCGTTTTCGCCGTCGCCATTTTCGTCCTTAAATATACCCAAACGAACGACCTTACCGTCGCCCTTAGGGTTATCCACGATCGCAACGGAGCCGTCCGTTTTTCCTAACATATCGGACAGAATCGTGGATTGGGGGGTGGTACCGTCTTCGAACGTACCCTGACCATTGA
>JAZQTE010000386.1:0-14848 GCA_045630505.1 Acutalibacteraceae bacterium
ATGAGGTGGAGACGGTTTTACTTGCGTTTCCCGTGTTGCAGGAGCTGGCGGGTGCGGGCGAGGATTACTCGCCGTGCACTTTTGCGGCGCTACAGTATATCAAACAGCATCTGTCAATGCAGTTGACGGTCGACGAAATTGCGGCGGCGGTCTGTGTATCTGTCAGCACGTTGACCAAACGATTTCGGAAAGAACTCACGTTATCGGTGGGTGAATACATTGATAAAATGGTACTGTTTGAGGTGGAGCGTCGGGTAAAATGCGGGGAAGAATCTATGCGGGAGATCAGCGAACGCTACGGGTTTTCGGATCAGTTTTACTTTTCCAAACGGTTTCGGCAAGCGTTCGGTGTTTCTCCCCGTGAGTACCGCCGCAGAAGGTCATTGTAAATTATTGGTTTATAAGCAACGATTTTCGCTTGCTTTTTTAGGAACACAGGAGACGGTTCTGTTGTCTCCTAACGCGACATAATACCAAGAACGGCAGGCGGCATCAAGCCTGCCGTTTTCCGTTTCTTGACACCGAGAGACACGGGAAATGCGGTGACGTTTCTCCTGTCTCCTAAATGAACACCTGTATGTATAAGGGGTGATTCTACCATTCCCCTGCGAAATGGGGGAATTCCTAAAGATTAGGGGACGATTCCCGCGAGTAGGGGAAGAAGCTACGATCCTTTCGTCAAGGCAATCGTCGCCATTATTGGCACACTTACAGAAATTCCCCAATTCCCCGCACCGAGAGAGAGGTTATATAGAAATATCCCTATCACATTTCCAAAAGGTATGGTCGGTGGTTTAAATCCATCTCCCGCAACCATCAAGGAAAGACTGGCTAAGCTCGGTTTAGCAGTCTTTTTTTGCCCATTTTTACCATGGGGATTTATTCGTAACTATTCGGTTTTAGCGGATGTAATCCGCTCTGTTTGGTCGGCACGAAATAAACGATGATATAATAGTACGCCGTCGGCGCGCCGACGGCGTGGTTACAACACTTTTGTGTGTCGGCATACTCTTTGATGGAGTATATTGACATGTTATAGAGATTATTGTTATAATTTTAGTGAAGAAACCTAGGGGATTTGTTTTTCGTTAGCGTTACTGCAACGTTGTATTTCAACGTGTAGAGGATATTCTTGCATTGTAATAAGGTGGTTTTATGAAACGTTATCTGGGAACAAAAAACTGTACGTGCGGAAAAGAACACGACGTTGCGATTGACGATGTAGTAATCGGCAAGGGTGTTATTCAGCACTTGCCCGAGTTCTTACAAAAGTATCATTGCAAGAAAGTGTTTGTTTTAGCCGATAAAAACACATACAAGGCGGCAGGCGAAACTGTACTTAGCGTTCTTCGTGAAAATGGATTTGCTTATTCCGTGTATGTTTTTCAGCAAGATGTGCTTGAACCAAACGAGGAATCTGTTGGCTCGGCGGTTATGCACTTTGATACCGCTTGTGATGTTGTAATCGGTGTCGGCTCGGGTGTTATCAACGACATTGCTAAAATCGTGAGCAACGTTTCTCATAGCAAGTATATTATTGTAGGCACAGCCCCCTCCATGGATGGTTATGCGTCTGCTACGTCTTCTGTGGCTATGGATGGGCTGAAAGTATCTCTCGGCAGCCGCTGTGCCGACGTTGTTATCGGAGATGTGGATATTTTGAAACAAGCACCCGAGCAACTGCTCAAAGCAGGTCTTGGCGATATGCTTGCGAAATACATTTCCATTGCCGAGTGGCGTATCAGCCACCTGATTACGGGTGAATACTATTGCGAACGTGTGGCAGAACTGATCCGCACGGCGCTTAAAAAATGCGTTGATAATGCCGAAGGGTTGTTAAAACGAGAAGATGCCGCTATAGAGGCTGTTTTTGAGGGCTTGGTCATCGGGGGTATAGCGATGGCTTATGCCGGTGTTTCTCGCCCTGCATCGGGCGTAGAACACTATTTCAGCCACGTTTGGGATATGCGTGGGTTGGAATTTGGAACACAGGTAGACCTTCACGGCATCCAATGTGCAATAGCTACGATGAAAGCCGTAAAACTTTACGAAGCGATTCAAAACATTGTTCCCAATAAAGAAAAAGCCACCGCTTATGTAGCCGCCTTTGATTACGATGCGTGGAGCGAACAACTGCGATCTTTCCTCGGTAAAAGCGGCGAAACGATGATTGCACTGGAACAAAAAGAACAGAAATACGATAAGTCCACCCATCCTGCACGCTTTCAACTCATTTCCGATAACTGGAGTGCTATTCTAAAAATTCTTGAAGAAGAGCTGCCGTCCGTCGGTACGCTGGAAAAGATTATGAGTACCATCGGTATCTCTGACGATTTGGAAACAATCGGTGTTGACAGAGAATGTGCAAAACTCACCTTTAAAGCCACGAAGGACATTCGGGATAAGTACGTGCTTTCTCGGTTAGCGTGGGATCTCGGCGTTTTAGACGACCTGTGCAACTTGCTTTGAAGTGCGAATAAGGAGGACATACCGTGCCTGATCAGAAAAAGTACACGTGGCAATCGCATCCGCAGGATTTCAAGTTGATTGCGTTTGGGTTCGATGATTTGCCGTGTAGTGAAAAGAATGTGAAGATGGTGGTCGAAGCCTTGGCAAAATACGAGGGCTTTGCCACGTGCTTTGTGCTTGGAGAAAATATTGAAAAAGAAGGCAAATCGTTGCTGGAGTACGTGGTGCAATATGGATTTGAATTGGGAAACCATTCGTATTCACACCCGAGGATCGGCAAATGCGCGTATGAAGAAATCGTTACCGAATTGCAGAAAACGAACGATCTTCTGAAGCGGGAAATGGGAATCACGCCCAAGTGGTTTCGACCGCCTTATCTGATGAACAACAGTACCGTTGAAGCCGCTTGCTTGGCCGTCGATGGTATGTGTGTAGTCAATGGCATCAAAAACAGTCGGACCAATGTTTGGTATCATGTTGAAGACGGCGGCGATATACTTCGAGATGCGGTTGACAATGCGTATGATGGTGCAATATACGTGATGCATCCTGCACGATCAACCACCGCTTTGGCTGTGGAGGAGATTTGTAAAGCGCTGTATGATAAAGGCTATCGTTTTTGCACAGTGAGCCAGTTGTTTGAGTATAAAGGCATTGTTCCTTTATGCAATAAAACATACCACGATGTTAATGGATAATGTAGTCGATCGTGACATCGTTGATTTAGGAGGAGAAGACGTTGCAAAAATTCAAATTATTGCCGTTGTTATTGGCTTTGTGCTTGCTATTGACAGCTTGCGCAAAATCCGACGCATCCGTTGATACGGGCTCAACTGACACACAAACAACCGCTACGGTAGTCACCACTACGGTTTTTACCACAAATTCAACAACAGCCACGACAACAACTCAAACGAGCAAAACACAGACGATGCCAATGACAACTACCGGATCCGACTTAGAGACAACTACCACGAATACGAGCAGCATTGTGACAAGTACAACCCGTTCAACGGTGAATACAACCGTCACAACGACTCGCACAACGACGGTCTCCGTGACAACCACGACTACGAAAAAGCCGGTGGTTGCGCCGACTTACGAGTGGCAATCCCATCCGCAGGACTTTAAATTGATCGCCTTCGGCTTTGATGATCTTCCCACCAGCGCCGGTAATGTTCAAATGGTTATAGACACGCTGGCCAAATACGAGGGCTTCGGCACGTGCTTTGTGTTGGGTGAGAATCTCGAAAAAGCAGGGCCGAAACTGCTCGAATATGCTTTGCAGAATGGCTTTGAGATTGGAAATCATTCCTATGACCACGCGAACTTGAGTAAATGTTCTTACGAAGAGGTTGTGTCGCAAGTGCGAAGAACCAACGATATTATAGAACGGAGCGTGGGAGTAAAACCGAAATGGTTCCGACCGCCATATCTGGCGAGCAATTCCACGATTCGGGCGGCGTGTGCTTCTAATGGTTGGATGCACGTTGTTAACGGTAATAAAAACAGCACAACCAACACGTGGTACAATGTAGAGGATGGCGGAAACGTACTTCGTGATGCCGTGAATAATGCGTACGACGGCGCGATCTACGTGATGCACCCTGCGCGAACGGAAACAGCTTTCTCGATGGACGAGATTTGTAAGCAACTCTACGATCAAGGGTATCGCTTTTGTACGATGAGCCAACTGTTCGAATACAAAGGTATCGAACCTCAGTACAGCAAAACGTATCACGATGTTAATGGGTGATAACGGAATAAAATAAGGGGAACTTCCCGTAAGCGCGGGGAAGGGGTTGTATAGAAATACCCCTATCACATTTTCAAAAGGTATGGTCGGTGGTTCAAATCCACCGCCTGCAACTATTAAGAAAAGACTGCTAAACATCGGTTTAGCAGTCTTTTTTATCCATTTTTTATTCGTAAGTATTCGGCTTTAGTGGATGTGATCCGGTCTGTTTGGTCGGCACGATGTCGGCATATTAGAAAATTATTTTTCTTTCATTCTCATATATTCATTAGGTGTCATACCAAATTGCTTTTTGAACTCACGACTGAAATAACTTTCATCATTATACCCTGATAAAAAACACACTTCTCTTACAGTGTAAAACTGTGACTTTAGCAATTCTTTTGCGCGAGTCAATTTGAGTTCGTTAATGTATTTGATGGGTGAGATAGCAAATCGCTTATTAAATGTATTTCTAAGATGTACGGTACTTATACCGCATAAAGATGCCAGGTGTTCGACGCTTATATTTTCTTTGTAATAATTCAAGTGAATATATTCTATTGCCGGTTCTATAATTTTTGAGTTTGTATACGGCAGATCATACTCCAATTGCATATTGTAAATTATGTTATAAAGTTCGGCTTTGATTTTAGAATCATATCCTGTAGTTTTACGCGTCTGTTGTCTTTGTGCTTGTTTAAAACTTTCGAGATAGGTATTTGAATTTTTAATTTTGAATGAAAATGGTTCAAAGCAAACACCGTCAGGCATTTCAAAATTTATAGCATAGCAGTCAAAAGGCGTTTTTTCTTTAATAGTATAGTTTGAACCCTTAGGGAAGTAAACAATTGTGTTTTTTTCAACCTTGATTTTTTTATTGTCAAAACAAAACGTCCTTTCACCACCGAGAAAAATGGCAAGACCGTGGCTTTCTCTGTTTTTGTGAATTTTTGCACCTGTACCCGCTTTGACAACATTTGCAAACGTGATTTCCGCAATCGTAAAATTATGACTCATAAAATTTTTCATACAATCACCGATATTATTATATGTTTCGCTTTCGAAATAGTCAATTATTTTTCTTTAATTTATGGTGATATGCATTGTTTTGTTATATCATAAATTTGAAAGGCGGTGCTGGTATGATTACTGAAACGGACCGATATTTTATTGAAAGAAAGTATCACGACCCCGAAAAGGAGTTTAATCCTTTTGCTAGAATGGCCTATCATGGTATTGGTTACATAGAAGAAAGCGGGCTCGATGATGCCGCAATTTTAGAAGGTCTTAAAAAGCTTTCTGACGAAACTGCTCACTTGCCTCATCCTGTTGCAAAAGCATTGGCGATCAAGTATGTATTGGAAAACGAGCGTGTGTATATAAACGAACACGATTACTTTGTGGGGTTGTATTCGCTGAACCGTTTAGCTAAACATACCACTTTTAAAGAATGGGAAAGCGAATCCAAACGCTATCGAGATCCCGAAACAATTACAACAGCAGATGATTTCAATCAATCAGGCGCAGTGATGATCTGGACAGACTACGACCACGTTGTGCCGGATTGGCAATCGCTTGCGGAGCTTGGATTTTCAGGCATCAGAGAAAGAGCGAGGAAATACAAAACACTTCACGAGGAAAACGGAACGTTAAGCGAGGAAACGGCGGCGTTTTTTGAGGGTATCGAAATTCAGTATACGGCGATTATCGAACTCATTGACAGAATGTATCACATAGCGCTAAAGCAGGATTTTGATAAGGCGGACCGTATTGCTGCTTGTCTCAAAAATCTTCGCGATGGTGCGCCCACTTCCTTTTACGAAGCGTTACAACTGATCTATCTTTACTTTATCATTTCCGAAAGTGTTGACAACTATCAAGTGCGTTCTTTGGGGAATGGTTTGGACAATACGCTGTACAAGTTTTATAAAAGCGATCTCGAAACCGGTAATTGCACAAGGGAAGAGATAAAGAATGATTTATCCTATTTTCTCCTGCAGTGGTCGGCCATCGGCAACTACTGGGGGCAACCGTTTTATATGGGTGGTACCAACCTTGATGGAAGCACAAGGTATAACGAATTGTCGGAGCTGATTTTAGAAACGTATGATGAATTGGAAATTTACAACCCGAAAATACAATTAAAAATCAACGAAAATACGCCCGACCATATTTTCAATAAAGCGTTTGACATGGTGCGCCGTAAAAACGCCAGTATCGTTTTCTGTTGTGAACCCGCTATGATTAAAGCGGTTATGGGATACGGTGCGACATACGAAGAAGCGTTGAACTATGACATCAGAGGCTGCTATGAAACCGGTGTCAGAGCAAATGAGGTTTCCTCCTCTTCCGGATACGTGAATGCAGCAAAAGCGGTTGAGTTTGTGTTTACCAACGGTTTTGACACCGTCACGAATAAACAAGTCGGTATTAAAACGGGCGCAATCTGCGAAATAAAAACATTTGAAGATTTTTATTTCGCGTTTCTGAAACAATGGGAATATCTGATTGGGCAAAGTATGAAGATTACAAAGGATGCCGAACGGTTTCTCAGTTTTGTAAATCCGTCGGCTATGTATTCGGCAACTATAGAAACCAGTCTTAAAAACGGTAAAGACGGCTATGGCGGCGGTGTTAAATTTAACAATAATCATATGCTTTGTTGCGCCTTCGCAAGCGCCGTTGATAGTTTAATGGCGGTTAAGGAGTTTGTTTTTGATAAAGAAGAAATTTCTTTAACCGAATTTGCAAAGGTATTGAAAAACAATTGGAAAGGGTATGAATTACTGCGAGCAAAGGTGAAAAAATCACCGCATAAATACGGCAATAACGATACGGTCGCCGATACTTATGCAAGTGAAATGGCCGACTATTTTGTCGACAAGGTCAACAACGTTCCGAACGGCAGAGGTGGTGTTTATAAGTCCATCCTCCACTCGGCGCGCGCTTTTGTGGTGCAGGGAGAAAAGACGGGCGCTCTGCCCGACGGCAGGCTTGCGGGTGAGGAACTTTCCAAAAATGCAAGCGCTGTTGTGGGCGTAGATAAAAGAGGCGTTACTGCCCTTATCGAATCCGCGGTGAAACTTTGTCCGTCAAATTTCCACGAATCGTTTTGTCTGGACGTTATGCTTCATCCAAGTGCCGTTGACGGGGAAGAGGGGTTTGCGATTTTCAAAGGGCTTTTAATGACCTATCTCAAAAAAGGCGGCCAGTCTATTCAATTTAATATTTTTAATACTGAAACGCTTCGATATGCTCAAAAACATCCCGAAAAATACAAAAATCTGCAAGTCAGGGTGTGCGGCTGGAATACTCTTTGGAACAATATGAGCCGTGAAGAACAAAATGCGTATATTTTAAGAGCGGAGAATATACAATGAAGGCAATGATTTCTGACATTAAAAGATTTGCCGTGCACGACGGAGATGGTATCAGAACGACAGTGTTTTTTAAGGGCTGTCCACTGAAATGTGTGTGGTGTCACAACCCCGAAAGTATTTCTTTTAAACCGCAAACCGCTTTCTACAAAAACAAGTGCATCGGATGCGGTGAGTGCAAAAAAGAAAACTTCACCCCCGATGATTGTTTGGGTGAAGCACAAGTCCGATACGGTAGGGAGGTAACGGTCGAAGAACTGCTGCCGTTCCTTTTGGAAGACAAGGATTTTTACGAATCATCGGGTGGCGGAGTAACCCTTTCGGGCGGCGAATGTCTTTGCCAAGCAGATTTTTGCGCGGAACTTCTGAAAGCATTAAAAAAAGAGGGAATCGACACGGCGGTCGACACCTGCGGCTTTGTACCGCGAGAAGCAATAGATAAGGTGATACCTTACACCGACACTTTTTTGTATGACATTAAAGCAATCGATGAAGATGTGCATATCCGGTGCACCGGACAACCCAATAAACTTATTTTAGAAAACCTAAAATATATTGACTCACTGGGCAAAAGCATTGAAATTAGGATTCCGTTTGTGCCAAATTACAATGATCTTCAAATGGAGAAGATTGCAAAGTGTTTATCAACCCTAAAAAATATAAAAGCTGTAAAAGTGTTGCCTTATCATAATTATGCCGGCTCAAAATATGAAGCACTTGAAATGGAAAATACCCTGCCCGAAACCTTACCGACGAATGAGCAAATAATAAAAACAGAGCAAATAATAAAAGAGCATTAACTCCCGATAGCTAAATCGGTGCGACGTGCCAATTAAAAAAGACTGCTAAACATCGGTTTATAGTTTCCGAGTCGGTAGTGAATGACAGTCCGATTTCAACCACCGCGAAAGCGGCAGTTTTATACGAAACCTTTTCGTGAATTATAAATTCACTTGATTTTTACAATGCCCTGAGGTAGTATTATCTTGAAAACTATATGATGTGGGGGAATGTATGCTATGCGCCATCTGTTATCTCAGTTATCGGCTGAAAAAAGCCCCTTGCTTAACACCAACCCTGATCGCGGATTTCGCTTGGAAATAGCGATAAAAGTCCACGAACTTGCCCAGGAGGAAACCTATGCTGCTATGAAAGAAAAAGCAGCGAAAATCGTTGATAGCGCCAAAAACGGCGGTGAACAGATTACCCTTGCGCAAACGTATTTTTACCTCAACGGTTACCGCGAAGAAGATCTGCCGGAAGCTGCTTTTGAAGCAATGGATGCTTTCCTGGATGTTTTGGCCGAAAAAGGGATGAAGTCATTGCTTCGTTTTGCTTACGCATGCGATATGCTTGATCCCAACACGGACATAACGCAAGGTTGGATGCTGCGTCATATGCTGCAGTTGGCTGATTTTCTAAAAAAACATCATAAACATATTCACGTGTTTCAAGCGGGATTCGTGGGCGCTTGGGGCGAATGGCATAGCTTTTTCTATCCGCTGGATCGTCCGTTGCTGATGGGCGTTATTGTTGACCATATGTTACCCGAAAATATGTATTTGCAGGTGCGACAGCCGGATTTTAAAGATATGATTTCGTCCGATAACCCGCGTTACGGTGACGTCGGCCATCACAACGATGCGTGTTTTGGAAAATCGTTATTAGGTAAGGGACAAGGAAGCGGCGATATTGATGCGGATACACCGAAATGGAAGCGTATCCGTAATGAAGCCGCTTTCACACCGCAAGACGGTGAACTCTATTGGTCGTGGTGGAATCGCAACACCGGCGTTTATACAGATGGATACGATATGATAGAGCAATTATCCGAGCACCGCTTTACATCGCTCAGCGTCCTGCACGGTTATGCTGATGTGGATTGCGCATCGGATTGTACGATGGAACAGTGGAAACGTCAGCCCCTTACGGAAAACTGGTTGCAGGAGCATCATGTTCTGTACCAAGCGTCGTGGTTTTATAACGCCGACGGTTCTCTCGCAGAGCGTAATGTGTTTGAGTTCGTGAGGGATTACCTCGGCTACCGTATTGAACTGCAGGCGGTTGATCTTCATCGTCACGCTGAGTCGTTGTGTGTCGATCTTTCTTTGGTCAATTACGGCTTTTCTGCCGCCTTCAATATGGAAAGCGGCTTCGCCCTGCTGGATGAAAACGATACTGTTGTGAGTGAGATCGCCGCAGGCGATCCAAAGGCGTGGTACAACCGTCCGATCAATTACGATACTGCCGTTTCACTGCAACATCGAATGATGGCGACGCTGGAGCTTCCCAAAACAAGCGGCACGTACCGTCTGGCGTTTTACCTCCGCAACTCACAAAACACCTACGCCCGTACCGCCAACGACCTTCCTTTTGTGAACGGGTACACCGTGCTGTGCAATGTTGAATTACCGTAAGAAGGTGTATATTCAATGAGTGATCTTCGCTTATCAACATTAAGGCTCCCCGTTGCAGACCTTGGAAAATGCGAGTGCGTTCCCGCTATCTTGTCACTGCTGAATATTCAGCAAGCGAGTAAAAGCGATCTCGACGATGATGACGGGGTGTTTGTCGGCTACGGGTACATAAAAAACAACTTTCCTTATTTTTCGAGAAGTTTGTATAATAGAGAATTTATGGAACGTGAATTGCACACGGTAATTCTGGAAAATCAGTATCTTCGTGCGGAATTTCTTCCCGAATTTGGCGGCCGACTGTGGTCTTTGTACGATAAGATCGCTAAGAAAGATCTGTTGCTGACGAACGATGAAATTGCTTTTGGCAACCTTGCCATCCGTAACGCTTGGTTCTGCGGCGGCGTTGAATGGAATATGGGAATTATCGGTCACACGCCCTTTACTTGTGAGCAGGTATATACAGCGTTGCTGCACACCGCTGATGGGACACCCGTACTGCGTATCTATGAGTTTGAACGCATCCGCCGGTGCACCTATCAGATCGACTTTTGGTTGCCGGATGATTCTCCGCGGCTGTATGCCGGTGTCAGTATACACAATCCTAACGAAACGGTTACGCCAATGTATTGGTGGAGTAATATTGCGGTTGCCGAGGATCGTAATTCCCGTGTTATCACGCCCTCTAATGCCGCTTATACTACGACGAAAGGCGTTGTTGTTAAACAGCGTGAGTTTCAATTTGATGACACGGACATTACGTATCCCGTACAAATTCCGATACCGAGAGATTACTTTTGGATAACACGAGATGCCAAGAACAAATTCATCTGTCAAGTGGATAAAAATGGGTATGGTTTGTGTCAAGCATCAACCGATCGTCAGCAGGGACGAAAATTGTTTGTGTGGGGACAATCAAGCGGTGCTGAACGCTGGCAAACTATGTTGAAGGTCGGCGGCCCAACCGGCCGTTACGTTGAACTTCAGGCAGGATTGGGGCAGACACAGTATGAATGTATACCGATGCCGCCCAAGACAACGTGGCGATGGGTGGAAAGCTACGGAGCGATCCAACTTGATCCCGACACGGCGCACGGCGAGTATGCTAACGCTGCCGCCGCGGCCGATCTGCTTGTTGAAGAGTATGATCTGAACACCGTGCTGAAGAATGCGACCCATATGAAGCAGAAAGCCGAAAAACTCCTCTATAACGGTAGCTCGTGGGGTGGCTTGGAAAACCAAAAGCGCCGTGCTTTTGGAAAACCGCCTATCAGTTCGATATTAGAGTTTTTGGAAACGGAATCGTTTTGGACTACGTTGTTGAAGGAAGGAACGGTAGGGGTTCACGGTCCCGAGATTCCACCGGAATCTTGGATGCTGGATGAGGATTTTACAGCGTTACTTTGTGATGCCGTTAGGGGCAAGGATGCCGAAAATTGGTTTGCGTGGTTACAACTCGGCGCCGCCTGCTTGGCAACCGATAAACTCTCCGATGCAGAACGCTGTCTTCTTCGCTCCCTTGAGCTCTGCAATTCGGCTTGGGCGTTGTATGTACTTTCGGTTTTGTATTGGCAAACAGAACGCTTCGAAGACTGTTTCAACTGTGCCCGAAAATCGTTGCAACTGTGTCCTGATTGTGTTGAATTAGCAAGAAATCTGTTGATCTTATTTATTGTTGCTGAACGATATGACGAGGCGTTGTTGGTAATTCGAAGCCTATCCCATCACGTACAAACAGATGGGCGGGTTATGCTGTATACCGCCAGAGCCTTGCTTGAAACGGGAAAAATTACTGAAGCAGAAGAACTTATTAATAACAACTGTGTGGCAATGATTACAACAATACGTGAAGGTGAGCGCTTTGCCACAGAGCTGTATAGGCTTTTGTTGGAAAAGAAAGGCCTTCCGCAAACGAATATTCCTATGGAATGGAATTTCGGTTCTTAGAGAAATCTGCGATATAGCAATACGCCGTCGGCGCGCGGACGCCGTATTTGTTTGTTGTTATAACGCTTCTCCAAGTCGTGAGAATGGGAAATGCAGATTTGGGCAGGGAGGGTATCTGTTAGGAACACAGAAGAAATTTCTTTGTTCCTTGAGTGTGCGGTTATTTCAGATTTTGTCGATATTCTTGGGGAGACATACCTTGTCTTCTGCGAAACAAACGGCTGAAATACGCGGGATTATCAATGCCGAGCAAATATGAAATCTCTTGAACGGACAGATCGGAGCTTTCCAGCAGGTTACACGCACGGCTCACGAGGATCTTTAGGCGGAATTCCTGTGGTGTATCTCCTGTGTATTGCTTGAACAGCGTGATGAAATAGTGTTCACTAAGCTCGCATTTTTGGGCCAGATTGGCATTGGATATCGGTCGTTCGGGATAGCGCTCGATGCGGCGGATGATTTCTTTTAACTGTTTGCGACGGTGTGGATTGATGCCGACGGGCGCTACCTGACGCTGCAGATGAGTAAGCAACAGCTGCAGATGCGCATTGAGCTTGTATTGTTGCACCAGTCCAGCTGCACCGACGCGCAGCATCTCGTTGATTTCCCGAGTGAGAGAGCGGAGGTTCGACAGTGGCTTGACACACTGTTTGGTCAACCCGCATTCTCGGAACAGCTCGTCAGCATCCGTGCCGTCAACCGTTAACCAATAATAGCATCCCTCCGCGTGCGGCTGACAGCAATAGTGATAGGTGCTTTGCGGTGGGAAATATAGCAGATGCCCTTTTTCGATGGTTTCACTGCCGAGAGTGACTGTTCCTTCTACCACCAACAGCAGATGGTGCTGCGTAACCGCTTCCAGTACGATGTTTTCCACGGGCCGATGATTACCGTCAATATGACCGTAACTGACGGCGCGCAGAGCAATGGAGGGGGAATAGCGGGGCTGCTTGACAACGGAAGGGATCTTCAGGCAATGATTGTCGGGATTGAGTGGGTCTGCCACAATAGTGGCACCGAACGATTCTCCTTTACTGCCAAGGATCTGCCTTCGCCAGTTTCGATCGTAGATCGGATCGGACGGTTCTGTCTCGAAATCGCCGCCGTCCACAAGCTGCTGCTCGGGGTCGTCCGCCTTATATATCCGCAGATTGTCTACAAAGGTATCGGCGATGACGGCCCCGTTTGTATGCTCGGGCCACAGGGTTTTATTAAAACAGATACCGTAACTTACAAACTGTTTCAGCGAGCGCGGTTTGTTCCCGAGGCGAAAGGAAAAGGAGTGAGTTTTCCAGACGGAAGAGGGAGGAATGCAAACAAGAGAGCCATATTCTAAGGCGTGTTCGGAAACGTAAAGTTCCAATTCTCCGCCCAGTGTATCCAGCGTACAGCAGTAGGTGCAGTTGGGCTCAAGATACAGTCCGTCAAAATAGAGTTCCAGCGTTCTAGAATTGGCAGAAATATACTTTGAGGACATAATGAGCACTCCCTTCTGCTTCATTTGATTATAGAATAACCCAAATCCACAATTCTTGTCAATAAAACCGGAGAATAGTTCAAGGATTCGGTGCTTGAGGTATGTCCTATTGCCACGACTTTTGCTACAATTCACTTGGAAATTCGCAGATGCGAAGGACATTATCAAAGGAGGAGACTGTCAATGGAAAGAAACCGTAGGGCCTTATCGTGGGTATTGGTGCTTGTATTATTGATTACTTGCACCATTTCCGGTTTGGTTTTGCCGGTGGCGGCGGAAGCAACGGTGCCGAGTGGTACTGTCGTGAAACTGGAAGATTTCGAGGGCGACAGTTACTGGAACGGTATTACCAAGTGGACGGCCAAGGGCCAAGTAACCGCCGATCCTTTGGACGATACCAATAAGGTGCTGAAACTGACCTCGGCGGCATCGGCTGTTTACAACGGAGCCAAGATGAGCGAAATAGCCAAAGGTAAGGTCTATGCACTGAGTATTGACTTTTACGGCGGAACGGGCATCAAATTACAATTTAACGAGTCGGGCAAAAAGGTGTACGGTGCTACGACGATGTCGGTCAGTGCTGCCAGCGAGTGGAAAACGGCAACCTACTTTTTTGTGACCACGAGCGCTTCGACGATCGACGGGAATCTTATGCATTTGACTGCCCCCGTAGGTACTTGTATCGACAATATAAAACTGATTGAACTTGGCAGCAAGGGCGATATCAACAATCTGGCGGGCGGTCTGTTGCCCGGTGGTGATTTTGAATGGTCTAACACCGCCGCTTGGAACAAGTTTAGCAGCAGTGCCAGCCCCGTGGTGGACGATCCCATCGGTGCGGAGAATAAAGTGATGTATTTCCCGAACGGATACACGGCTACTTCTGGTAAAATGTATCAGCAGAAGCTGGGTTTAGCGGTAAACACGACGTATGAACTGTCCGTGGATGTGTACGGTGATAAGATATGGGCGTATCTCAACAGCGCCAAGGGTATTTCCTCCGGTGCCGGCTGGATCGAGTTATCCGGTAAAGGGGACGGTTGGAGAACGGTGAAGCATACGTTTAAGACGGGTGCCAGCGTTACGGACGATATTAGTGTGTTTGGCTTTGGCACGCCCAGTGGCAGTGCCGTCGGCGGAAACGGTGTGTACATCGATAACATCAAAATCAGGAAAAAGTACGCCGATTCCATTGTGCTGGATCAAAAGGAACTTTCTATGACGGTAGAGGATGAGCCGATCACCTTGTCTGCGACGGCTTTTCCGGAGGGTATGCCCCTTGCAGAAGCCATTACGTGGACGTCCTCTGACAATGCTGTGGCAACGGTTGTTGACGGTGTCGTGACGGCAGTTGGCGCAGGCTCGGCAACCATCACTGCAACGTCGGGAACGTTGACGGCTATCTGCTATGTGACGGTGGAGGGGC
>JAZQTE010000387.1:0-4756 GCA_045630505.1 Acutalibacteraceae bacterium
CACTCTCCGTCAGCTAATAACCCCTCTACACAGAAACACGCCGCAGTAGAGTGTTTTTCTTCCACTCTACTGCGGCGAGAATTTGTGAAAAATATGTCGTTAAATCGCGGATAACGCACCGTTTTCCAAGCGGTAGACACGGCTGCTTCCCGCAACGGTGGTATCCTTGTGAGAAATAAGCAGCACGGCTTTATTTTGCAGACCGCGCAGGTTACACAGCAGCTGTTCCTCGGTTTGCATATCCAGTGCCGAAGTGCATTCATCGAGCAAGATAAGGGGTGCATCGTGAAGCAACGCACGGGCAACGGCAATACGCTGCGCCTGCCCTTCCGAAATTCCCAAACCGTGTTCACCGACAACGGTATCCAATCCTTCGGGCAACGAGTTCACAAACTCCTCCAAGCACGCAAGGCGTACAGACTGCATCAGTTGTTCTTCGGTTACTTGGCGGAAGAACGCAATGTTTTCCCGAATGCTTCCCGAAATGATGGCATTGCCCTGCGGCACGTACGCCATCAAACGGCGCGCAGCCGCCGATACGGGAATCGGCACTTTGCCGTTTAAGAGAATACTGCCTTCATCGCACGGATGAAGAGCAAGCACCAATTTCATCAGCGTGCTTTTACCGATACCCGAAGCACCCACCAACGCCACGCATTCGCCGCGATTCACGGTGAGATCTACACGCTTGAGAATCGGCGTTTCGGCATCGTAAGCAAACGAAACGCCCAAAAGTTCCAATGCTTTAAAGCCATCGACCACCGTGCGACGGTCGGACGGCAACGGTGTATCCGTTTCGGGAGCAAGCTCGTCGATCTGCTGCAGGCGTTCAGCCGAAGCAAGAATGGCATAATACTGCGACAGCAGCCCCGAAGCACCGCGAAGCGGCGATTGCAGCTGCTCGAAGATCTGTAAAAGTGCCGTGAGCGTACCGAACGTCATCGTTCCGATGATCAGACAGAACACACACCAAAGCAGCAAGGCGTAATACGCCGCTGACATCAGCAGATACATACCCGTGCTGCCGATAAGCTGCACCGTATTGCGGCGCAGCTTTAAACGAAAATGCTCACGTTGGCGAACGTTCATTTCCGCTTGAACAGCCTCTTCGTTAGCAAAAGCCTTCACCGAAAGCAAATGCCCAAAGGATTCTTGCATAAACGAGCGCGTTTTTCCGTAGGCTTCTTGGCAACGCTTGTGCAGCTTTTTAAGGCGTGAGCCGTACAAACGGCTGCCGACAGCCGCCAGCACACCTACACCAATCACAACGCCAGCCATGGCCGGTGCCAGCACCGCCAGCACAACGATGCCGCCGATCAGTTTGGCGATCAGCGCCGTAGCGTTGGGGATCAGCCCCGTCACCCCTTGGGCCACTTGCAGGGCATCACTGGTAAGACGGGTGATAAGCTCGCCCGAATGGTACCCCGTTACGGTGGTATAATCGCTGTGAAGCAACGAGGAAAACACACGATCGCGCAAACGCATTTCCAGCTTTCCCATTGCGTGAACTTTAAGACGGCCTGCCAAAATATGCAGCAGCACCTGCCCAACGACAACACAAACGACCGTGATCGTCGGTCCGTACACCGTGGGTTCTTTTAAACAATCCCATACGCTTTGCGGCACCCCTGCTGCAAGCAGGGCTTGCGCCGCCTCGATGAGTTCTTTGGAGAGCAGCGCCAGCCACAAATAGCCCAGCGCCGTGGCAGTGTTCAGCAACGCCAATAAAAACACAAGGGGTAACTGCCGTTTTGTATACCGAAACAGCCACGCCCCTGCTGCCTTATTCACTTTTTGCACGCTATCCACCCCCATACCCGAAACGCGGCACGCATAACGAAGGGCCGCCACGGGCGAATCAGCATCCAAAGTGCACTATATAAGCGATACCACACGTTGCGGCAGCTCACGGTTTTTCCTTTGCGGATATACCCCGTCATGACCGCTAATACGCTTTCCTTGGGCAGACCTACCTCCAACTCCGTTTGCGCGTCACCCGCCAGCGTGTAGGTGTTTTTTTCTGCACGCAGGATGCGGTGCAGCACAAAATGACCGTCGGCACGGCGATAGAGAGGCACATCACCCCGCTTGAGCGAACGAGGATCGCACGCCGAGAGGATCACGCTGTCGCGACCGTGGCGAAGCAGCGGCAACATACTGTTGCCCGTGATACCGATGGTAACGGTGAGCCCTTGGCGGAAAGAATCCTCAATCAGCGGCAGCAAGGTGGCCATTGCCACTTGCGAACGTGTGATTTTCATACTAACAGATCCGCTTCCTTCAGCGATTTTAAGAACGCCGCCACGTCTTCACGGGCGACAGCTTCCTCCACAGCGTATTCTGCGGTGAGCGCCTTGAGAAGTTCATCCTCGGTGACGTCGTTTTTAAGCTGTTCCCATAAAAACGCGCCGCTTTCGTTCAGCTTGATAAGACCTTTAAAATCCAGCGTTTGACGGCCTACCGCCACCACGATGAATTCGTCACAAATGTTGCGAAGCACAAATCCGTCTTTAATCTTCATAACAATTCTCCTTATATTCCCACGGCTTCACGCACCAGTGAAACCGCTTCTTGACTGATGGTACAGCTCAATAAAAACACAGGAACCGATTGCACCAGACGCGCAGCGGTATCCCACAGCTTTTCACACAGCGCCTTATCGTGATACGGCAGCTGCAGTTCTCGCCCCATATACAGTAATGACTCGGTAGCCGATAACCGCCGAATGGCGTTTTTCTCGCTTCGCTCCAAAAACACAATGGCTCGCAGCGGTGCCGAAACGTTGGTATTAAGCTCCGTCTTACCGCTCCACGGCGTGCCGTAGATCACGGGTTTGCCGTCTTCACCGAAGCGAATGGCAGGTTTATCATCGTTCACCATCACCACACGATCACCGTATTGCTCGCGCCACAGCCCCGTGTGCGTGGATTTTCCCGTTCCTGACGGCGCCGAAAAAATAAGGCCGTTGCCCTCAAAAGCCAACGAGGAACCGTGCAACACCATACCTCCCAAGGAGGTGAGTCGGTCAGAAAACACAAGCCCCGTAAACATATACTCAAAATCCGTGAGGGTAAGGGTGGGGTGACAACGATCCAGCGGCACGCAAATCTCCGCTTCGGAATAATCCGCCGTGCAGGTGATCGTTTGAAGCACCTTCCCCGTTTTTTTACCGATAAGGCAACGCAAGCGGCGACCGTCTTCCAACTGTATCACACGCAGCCGCTCGTTACATTCTTCTGCAGGCCCCACGGGCTCTGCGAGCGTTTCGGGAGTGGTGAACGTCACCGTTAAATCAGGAAGACGCTCACTGTTATCGAGATACGCTTGCAAACGATGCGTAAAAAACGCCGTATCCGTATTGCTCATATCAATCCCCAAATCGGCGATACGCACCTTTTGCACGGTACTCCCTCCTTACTTATGCTCCAAACGATACGACAGCGTCATCAAGCTGTCACCCAAGTGAACATTCTCCACTGCAATTTCGGGATGCTCCACCGAAATATCGTAGTGACTGAAATTCCAAAATCCTTCGATACCCAAAGAGATCAGTCGCTCCGACAGCGTGCGTGCCGCCTCCTTCGGGATGCACAGCACCGCCACCGTTGGCTTTTCTTTAACACAGAATTCTTCCAGCTTATCGGTGCCACACACCGTAATACCGCGAATTTTTGCGCCGACAAGCGACGGGGCATCGTCAAAAATGCCAACAAGCGGCAAGCCCTTGCCTGCGAAATCCATATGATTTGCCACGGCACGTCCCAAATTTCCTGCACCGATCAGGATGGCCTTGTGGGTAACATCGAAGCCCAAGATACTGCGCAGCTCCTCACACAAGCGATCCACGGGATATCCGTACCCTTGCTGGCCAAATTCACCGAAGCAGTTAAGATCTTGACGGATCTGCGAAGCGTTGATCCCCATTCGTTCCGAAAGACTTTTAGATGAAATACGCGCAACGCCGCTTTGCTTAAGCTCACAGAAAAAACGGTAATAACGAGGTAAACGACGAACCACCGACATCGAAATGGCGTCTCCCTTTCCGGCCATTGTAACACCTCATTTTCTATAGAAATAAATATTCATCTTATTATACTGTATTTAACCGTCGCTTGTCAATAATTTATCAAATTTACCAATCTCACGATTTTCTCTTGATTATCCGAAAGAAATGCGTTATAATAAATGTGATTGTTCAGCGGGCATTGTGTTCTCGCGTGAATATTCCTACACAGAAAGGTGTGTTAACTGTATGATCCGTATTGAAAATCATCTGGGCACCATTGAGATTGCGCCGAGTTATTTTGCCTATCTCATCGGCAACGCCGTATCGTCCTGCTACGGTGTCGCCGGTATGGTTAAGAGCGGTACCCGCCAAGGGCTTCGTTCCATCTTCACTCGCCGTGCGTTTGCCGACGAAGGCATCCGTGTGCGCAGCGAAGGCGGCAAGCTGGTGGTCGATCTCCATATCTGCGTTATGTATGGCATGAATATTGCCGAAATTTCCAAAAGTATCGTAAGCAAGGTGCGCTACGTCGTGGAAGAAGCCACCGGCCTTACGGTAAAACGGGTGAACGTCTATATTGACGGTATGAAATCCGAATAAACGTCTGCGAACAGCGGGCGTTTGCCCGTACGTACCGAAAAGGAGTTGCTACGCTTGATACAAGGTAAACAGTTACGCGATGCAATGATTTCTGCATCCAATGCGCTTTCCCTGCAAAAGCAGCAGGTCGATGAACTTAACATCTTCCCC
>JAZQTE010000388.1:0-4571 GCA_045630505.1 Acutalibacteraceae bacterium
GTGTATCGCCCGGCCCCGTGCTCACACGGGCGGCAATGGCAGAAATGAAAACCCTGCTCGGCCGTGCCGCCGAACCGCAGGAGATTATTGATTTGTGCTTGTATTTGGCCTCGGATAAAGGGCAGTTTATCAACGGCGAAAACATTATGATCGACGGCGGTCGCAACGCTATGGGTAGGTGGAATTGATGCAGTTTAGCACAGAATATCCGCGCCTGACGGTGATGCTCTGCAAAGAAACACCCGAAGAAACACTGGAGCAGATTCGCCTTGCCAACCAAGCCGGCGCCGAGGCGTACGGCCTGCAAGCCGAATGGTAAGCCCCTGCCTATCAAAAGGCCGAAACGTATAAGCAGCTGTTTGCGGCTATGGGCGACCGCCCGTGTTATGTAACGTATTATCGCGGTGGGCATAACGTGGGAAAGAGCGACGAAGACTTAGCCCGTGGGCTGGTGGAATTGGCGCAAAGCGGCGCCGCACTGGTGGACGTGATGGGGGATTTGTTTTGCAAACACCCCGAAGAATTAACCGAAGATGCCACCGCCATCGCTTTTCAGCAATCACTTATCAACGAAATACATTGTGCAGGAGCTTCGGTATTGATGTCCTCGCACGTATACCGCTATACTCCTGCCGAGCGTGTGATGGCGATTGCTGCCGAGCAAAAACGCCGCGGTGCCGACGTGGCAAAAATCGTTACCGGTGCCGAAACGATGGAACAACAACTGGAAAACCTGCGTATTACCGAGTGGTTAAAGCGAGAACTGGGAATACCGTTTTTGTTTTTATCGGGTGGGGAATGCGATCTTCACCGCAAGCTCGGCATTCGGCTCGGTTGTTGTATGGCGCTTTGCGTGTACGAGCACGACGAGCACACCACCCCAACGCAACCCTTGCTATCCACCATGAAAACCATTCGCGAAACGTTCTAAATAACAAAGCGGCTCTGCCACGTGGCAGAGCCGCCTTTTATTAATTCACTTCAAAACCAAACAAACGGAGCCGCTTTATGTTTCGTCAATAATGGCCGCTACCTCGTCGGTGCCGCAAACGTTAAACGCGAACTTCTTGTTTTTCTTGCTGCTGTCGCACAGATAATAACTTTTGGCCGCGTTTTTCAGCATCGCCTTTTTCATCACCACCTCGCGCTCCGAGGAATCGGTGATGGTGCCGCCTTCGGTATATCCGCGGCTGGAAAAGAAAAATACGTCGGCGTTAATGGTGGAAACAAACCGCTCCGCCTCGCTGCCCACGTAGGCGATGGAATGCATTAAGAGGAGGCCGCCCGTGCAGTAGTTCTTAATTTTGCGTTCGCCCAGCAGAATGGATGTTTTGGGGCTGTTGGTCACCACGATGATATCGTGGAAGCGTTCAAGATGCGGTACCAGATACGCTGCCGTGGAGGAAGCGTCTAAAAATACCACGTCACCGTCGTGGATAAACGCCGCCGCCTTTTCGGCAATGGCCTTTTTAGCGGCGTTTTGCTGATCTTCGCGAAACAGCAGCGGTATCTCGGCATCGGAGGCGTTACGCAGTACCACGCCGCCGTGCGTGCGCTGCACCTTGCCTTGGTTTTCCAGTACGCTCAAATCGCGCCGCACCGTGGGTAAACTCACGTAAAGCATTGCAGCCAATTTCGCCACGCTGATGCTGCGCTCTTTTTCTAAGATCTTCAGTATTTCTTCCTGCCGCTCCAAATTATACATACCCGTTTCACCTTTTTCTTTTTTTCTTCGTTTCTTTTCGTTATCATTCGTTTTTCGTGATTGTTTCTCAAAAGTAACGCCAAATATTGCGTTTTGCTTTCGTTTTCCTTATTATAGCACACAGATAGAGAAAAAAGGAAGAGTGAAAATGAAAAATACTTGCGCAAATTTATATGCGGTGGGCGACCTCCGTTTTGAAGAGGCGCCGATGCCCACGCCTGCCGAGGACGAGGTGCTGGTTCGGGTGAAATGCTGCGGTGTTTGCGGCAGCGATCTTCCGCGCGTATTCACCAAAGGCACCTATCATTTTCCCACGGTGATCGGCCACGAATTTGCAGGGCAGGTAGTGGCGGATGCAAGCGGTGAGTGGCTCGGTAAACGGGTGGCGGTGTTTCCGCTGTTGCCGTGCTTTGAATGCGAATCCTGCCAAAACGAAAACTATGCCGCTTGTACCGGTTACGATTATTACGGCTCGCGTCGCGACGGCGGTATGGCAAGCTACTTGGCTGTGAAACGCTGGAACTTGGTGGAGCTTCCCGAAACGCTCACCTTTGAGGAGGGCGCTATGTGCGAACCCATTTCGGTGGGGCGCCACGCCGTAAAAAAGCTGAACATTCAAGCAGGGGAAAACGTGCTTATCTCGGGCGCAGGTCCTATCGGTATCATTGCAGGACAATGGGCCAAGGCCGAAGGGGCAGGGGATATCTATTACTTCGATATTGACAGCCGCAAAATTGATTTTGCCAAAACGCTGGGCTTTAAGGAATACGAGCAGGGCGTGAAAATTGATTGCGTGGTGGAAGGCACGGGGCACGGCGGTGCGCTGGAAAAATGCTTGGCGGCCGCTCGGCCGTTCGGCCGTATGGTGCTGATGGGCAATCCTGCAGGGGAGGTCACGCTGTCGCAAAACACCTATTGGCATATTCTGCGTAAAGAGCTTACCGTGCTCGGCACGTGGAACTCCTCGTACGGTGAGCGTGTGAACGATTGGCGAGAAAGCCTGAAAGCCGTGGCCGAAGGCAAGCTCACCGTAAAACCGCTTATTACTCACCGCTATCCGCTGTGCGATTGCAACGAGGCGTTTGCGATGATGGCTGAACGCCGCGAATTTTATAACAAGGTGATGCTCGTTATGAACGAAGAAACGGAGAATGCGTAATGAAAAAGAAACTGTCCCCTTCGGTGATGTGTGCCGATTTTATGCAGCTGAAGGAAACGCTGGCGGAGTTTGAACGGCTGGGGATCGAATACCTGCACGTGGATATTATGGACGGGCATTTCGTGAGCAACTACACGCTCGGCACCGATTTTGTGAAGATCCTCAAAGCAAACACCGCTATTCCGTTGGATATTCATTTAATGGTAGAGAACCCCGAAAACGTACTGGATTGGTTTGCCTTCGGGGAAGGTGACTACGTATCGGTGCACTGGGAATCCACTCGTCACCTGCAAAAGGTGTTGTCTGCTATTCGCAGTCGCGGCGCCAAGTCGATGGTGGCTATCAACCCTGCCACGCCGATCTCGTTTCTTGAAAACGTGTTAGACGATATCGACGCCGTACTGGTAATGACGGTAAACCCCGGTTTTGCCGGCCAAAAGCTGGTGCCGTCCACCTTGAAAAAGATTGCCGACCTGCGCCGTTATTTAGACGACAACGGCTACGGCCATGTTGAAATTGAAGTAGACGGCAACGTCAGCTTCGAAAACGCCAAGCGTATGAGCGCGGCAGGCGCCAATATCTTCGTTGGCGGCACGTCAAGTATTTTCCAAAAAGACCGTCCTCTCGAGTACGGAATCACCGAATTAAGACGTCACATCTAAGTCAAAAGCCCCCACCGTACGGTGAGGGCTTTGCTTATGCCATAGTTTCCAGCATGGCGAGCGTGACCTCGAAACGGCAGGGCCCGTCGTGCGTAAATGCGTCGTATTCGGCGTTCATAAATTCGCCCATACGTTGCACCTCGTTGCCGATGCTGCCTGCAATATGCGGCGTTAAAATGCAGTTTGTAAGCGTGAGCAGCTCACTGCTTTCAAGCGGCGGCTCGGGATCGACCACGTCCAGCACGGCGGTAAGGTCGGGGCGTGCCTTCAGCGCGGCGATCAAATCAGCTTCCACCACCTGCGCACCGCGTCCCGTGTTGATAAACGTAGCGTTTTCGGGCATCAATTCAAACAACGCCTTGGTAAGCATACCTTTGGTTTGCTCGTTGTCGGCCACGTGATTGGATACCACGTCGCACTCGGCAAACAGCGTTTCCAGCGAGCATTTCACAGCCCCCATTGCTATGGCGTCTTCCTCGGATAAAAACGGATCGTACACAAGCACGTGCACGGCGTGATGCAGCAGCTTGCGTATCACCTGCTTGCCGATCATACCGGCGCCGATGATTCCCACCTTGCTGCCCCAGTTGCCTTTATACCGTGTAAGCGTCGCACGGGCGGCGTCCCAGTTTTGGTAGCGCATCGTTCGAAAGAAGCTTTTGTTTGCCAGCAGAATTTGCGCCACGGTATACTCCGCCACGGGCACGGCGTTGGCCGCCCACGCCGAAAACACCTTTACACCGCGATTTAAGAACGGACGCGCAAACGCCTGCACCGTCCCTGCGCCGTAAAAAACAGCCTTGAGGGAGGGGAGGCATGCTTCGATTTCTTGTTCGGTAAATACGGGCATTTCCCACGTGGAAAAGATATATTCGGTATCGGCAAACAGTGCCGGAGATGCCATCACATCTTGCTTTCGATACACGGTATCGACACCGAAAACGCGTTTTACGTTTTCGGCGTTTTCACATAAATACACGGTTTTCATTGTACGATCTCCTTTAATGCGGCGGCTTCTGTGGCCAGTGTTTCCAACCGACCGTCA
>JAZQTE010000389.1:0-3913 GCA_045630505.1 Acutalibacteraceae bacterium
CCTCGGGGTGCGGATTCTTTATATGCGTTTTAATCAATCGTTGCGATTGCTTCGGTCCCTGCCGCACGGGCGGCTTCCACTTTTTTGCGGTCGCGGTGTGCCACCTCAATAATGATCTGGAACGAAACCGAAACCAGGAAGATCACGCCGGCGGCGATCCAAATGGCGGTGGTGTAGCTGCCCATAATATCGTAGATGGTGTTCATCAGCGGATCGCCAACCGCGAAACCGATGGATACCAGCGCTGTCATAAGCCCCAAGATTTTTGCATAATCGCGGCTGCCGAAGATATCGCCCACGGCAAGCGAAACGCCCACCGTTTCCATCGGCAGCGCCAGCGAGGAGAAGATGGAATAGACAACCGCCATCGAAAGCCCAAACGTGCTGCCGTTTACCATGGCCAGAGCGATCATAACGATCACGGCGGTGCCTTGGCAAATAAGGAAGCAGAAGCGCAGGCCGCGTTTATCATACAGAAAACCCGTAATGAACTTGGAGGCCATCAAAGCGATGGAATGGAAGGCCCATACATTCACCACGAAGTCTGCATTTTCGGGGCCAACACACGCCTTCATATGTACCAGTGAGATGCCGTTAATGCCCGACAGCACAAAGCCGATGAGGAATAAGCAGATCGCCGTGGGGATGAAATACGGTTTCTTTTTAGCCTCGGCAAAGCTAAATCCTTCCCAAATGTTGCCGCGCGCCTTCTTTTGCTTTTTTACCGGTGTGAAGCCTTCTTTGTCGCGGTAGGCGAGCGTGACCAGTAAGCCCGTCACGGCAAGGATGGCCGCCACCACAAAATACGCGCGGCGATAACCGAATTTGGCAGACTCAATAATGGGATCCAAGATCTTCAGCGCTATCGCACCGCCAAAGCCGTTGGCGGCCAGTGTGAAGCCCAGCACGGTGCCCGTGTTATTGGGGCAATGCGAATGCACGATATAGCTTACCGTGGTGGAGCCGATCATCGAAAGACCGATACCAAGGAAGATAGCCCCTGCGTAGATAACGAACACGTTGGGGGCAACAGCGTACAATATGTTGGAGATCACCAGCGAGATGAAGCCCAACGCAATCATTTTACGAACGCCCAGCTTGGCAATAATGGTGCCGAAAAACATATTCATCAGCGCCACCATAGCGTAACGAAACGTGGTGTTGAGTGCGTATACGCCGCGTTCGATGCCCAGAGCATCGGTTACGGGCTGCACGAACAGCTGCTTGGGGCTGCTGCAGAAGCCGAGGCTGGTGCAGGTCATCAGAAAACAGCAGGCCACGATGATCCACGTGTAACTAAATTTCGGTTTGGCGAGCGGACTCATAAAAAAACCCCTTCCGATGGTATATGCCACGAGGCATTATATCACTGAAAGGGGACAAGCGCAAGCACTTTCGTTGTTTTTTAAAAGTAATGAATGAAATATGACAATAACGGTTGCTTTTTTATCTGTGTAGTGGTATCCTATTTGAAAATGTTTCAAAGGAGTTTTTTACAATGTCAAACTGTAAAAGCCGCGCGCTGTTTGTGCTGGGCGTCGGCATTTGCTTTGCTGTGGCGGCGGTGTCTATGGTGCTGGAAGAAGTGATCCCCGGCGGCTTGCTGGGCGCTTCCATTATTGCGTTGTTTATGGGCACCGTTATCAACAGCTTTTTTCACCCTGCGTGGATAAAACCATCGCTCAAATTCACGTCTAAACGAATTTTAAAAGTAGCCATCATTCTTCTGGGGGCTTCGCTCAGTATCAACACCATTCTTTCGGTGGGGAAGATGACCTTTTTTGTAATGATTTTCACCTTTGCCATGTGCTTTGGCGGCGGCTACTTTGTACGCAAGCTCTTTGGTCTTAACTGGAAACTCGGCAACTTAATTTCGGCAGGCACGGGCATTTGCGGCGGCTCGGCCGTGGCGGCCATTGCCCCTGTGATCGATGCCGACGATAAAGACGTGGCGTTTGCCATGTCTTCCACCTTTATTTTTGATATGGTTATGGTGGCGCTGTATCCCGTTATGGGTAAACTGCTCGGTATGTCTGATATTGCCTATGGTATTTGGGCGGGCACTTCGGTGAACGATACCGCCAGCGTGGTGGCTTCGGGTTACGCGTTTTCCGAAATTGCGGGCGATTTCGCCACCATGGTGAAATTAACGCGCACCATCGCCATTATTCCCACGGTGCTGGTGTTTGCGTACATCGGTGTGCGTATGAAGAAACGCGAATTACAAACCGCGGGCGATGGCCAAAAGGTGAATATAGTAAAGATTATCCCGTGGTTTATCGGTGGCTTTTTGTTGCTTGCCGTGCTCAATAGCGTTGGTGTTATTCCCGCAGGCGTATCCGCTGTGCTGAAAACCGCCAGCAAGTTTTTAATGGTTGCGGCGCTTGCTGCCATTGGTCTTAATACCAGCCTTGTTGATTTCAAAAAAGCGGGTTTGGCACCGATGTTCTACGGTGTCACCATCGATACCTTGGTAACGCTCACCGCTCTGGCCGTGATTTGGTTTATGGGACTTATGTAACAAAAAAACACCCAACGCTCGGTTGGGTGTTTTTCTTTATCCCTCTTTGGCGGTTTTGGCAAACAGGCGGAACGTCAGCGGCCACACACAGCCCAATCACAAAATAAGCAAGTGCTTTTGTCCTTTTTAAAGTGAAGGTTGAAACAGAACAAAGAGAGTTGAGTTTCTTTTAGCTTTAAAATAGCTGTTTTTTATCTAAGATAATCCTTCGAAGGGTTTTCTTTGTGCTTAATAAAGCCGGGATTCCCGATGACAACGGAATTGTCAGGAACGTCGAAGTTTACAAACGCGTTTGCGGCAATCAGAACATCATTGCCTATTTTTACGTTGCCGCAAATGAAGGCGTTCGTACAAATGGTTACTCGATCACCAATCGTTGGTGCGCCCTTATTTCGTCCGCTTACAACCGAACCTATGGTGGCTCCTTTAAAGATGGTTACGTCGTTTCCGACGGTGGCGTGTGGATTTATGGTGATGTCAAAAGCATGTACCAAAGAAAGCCCGCGACCGATATTTTTGTAATTGATTTCAATCCCGTGTTTGTTTCCGATGCGACTGGTCACAAATTTATAGAAGGCATCAATTATCTTGATTTTGGATTTTTTTCTTCCCCAGTATGCAAACCATAATTGGTGATTTTTTATTGTTCTCAAAAAGCCACCAACAGCAGACCACTCTTTACCGGTCATTCTTCTATAGTCATATTTAAACAAGTCCATTTTTTTCACCTTTCTGCCTTTCAAAATGTTGTTAGGTTCGCTTTGTTTTTTGGAAGAAGCGGAACGTCAGCGGCCACACACAGCCCACGAACAACACCATCACAAAATACGTAAGCGCTTTTACGACGGGGGTGTAGGGAATGAATGCGAATATCACGTAGCCCAGCTTCTTCAGCCCCAGCGTGATGGCAAGCCCCACCGCTACCTTGATGATCTGCGCCCACCAAGCAGCCTTGGTTTCAAAACGGATATAGCGTTTTTCTACCACGAATACCACGCCGAAGCCCAAGGCGGCACCTGCAATTTTATAGGCGTTTTCCAAGCCGTGGTATACAAGCTCGGGATTGGCATTCGCGGGGAAGGGAAACAACTCCATAAACACGATCTGTGCGGCCGACCAGAGCAGCAGCACCGCGATCAAAATGCCTACGCGGCGATCGCGGTTGGGCGTGTCGCGGAAGATCGGCGCAAGGGCGAACACCAAAATACTTGCCAAAGCAAAGGATACCAGCACGTCGGCAGGGGTGTGAACACCCAAATACATACGGGAAAACGCCACCAAAATTGCCAGCACCCACAAGGCGATGCGCAGCCAACGAAGCTTCACCCATCGGGCAACGGCACCGAACGTGCCAACGGCGTTTTGCGTGTGTCCGCTTGGGAACGACCATCC
>JAZQTE010000390.1:0-4722 GCA_045630505.1 Acutalibacteraceae bacterium
CCTCGTGGTATTCCATTGGGGACTCACGGGGTATCTGGTGGCCAACACCATCGGTTCGGTGGTGGCACTTGTCTATTGCTTTATCGCCGCCAAGCTGCATCACTACGTATCCTTGCGTGTTCCGAAAGAGCTTTCAAAGGCGATGCGCACCTACAGCTTTCCGCTGATCTTCAGCGTGATCGCGTGGTGGGTGAACAATGCGTCCGACCGTTATATTCTTTCGGGTATTGCCGGTGTGGCGATCAGCGGTGTGTACGCCATTGCGTATAAGATACCGAACCTGCTGTCGATCTTTCAAAACATCTTCACACAAGCGTGGTCGATCTCGGCTATCAAGGAGTTTGACAAGGACGACACCGACGGCTTCATCGGCAATATGTACACGATGATGAATTTCGGAATGGTAACGGTATGCTCGCTGATCATGATCGTAAACATTCCCGTGGCTCGTATTTTGTATTCCAAGGATTTCTTTGAGGCGTGGCATTTCGTGCCGCCGCTGCTGATCTCGGTGGTGCTGAACGCGATGGCGCTGTTTATCGGCAGCATCTTCACGGCGGTGAAGGATACCAAAACGCTGTCGTATTCCACCATTTTGGGTGCCGTGGTGAACACGGCGTTCAACTTTGCACTCATCCCCTTCTTCGGGGCGTACGGCGCGGCGATCGCCACGCTGGTTGGCTATGCCGTTACGCTGATCATGCGGCATATCATTCTTCGCAAGCACATTCGTATGCGTATTCGTATGGGGCGCGATCTCATTGTATACGCTTTGCTGGCGGCGCAAATGGTGATCGCCTATTTTGGCGTGTACGCCATGCCTATCCAATGTCTGTGCACGGCGGCCATTCTGCTTTTCTACCGTACCGAGATCGGTTCGGCTGTAAAATTGGTAAAATCAAAACTGGGTAAACGTTAAGAGGTGACGGCAATGAAAACTGTAATGCTCGTCTTCGGCACCCGTCCGGAGGCTATTAAAATGTGCCCGTTGGTGAACGAACTGAAACGCCGTTCGGGTTTTCGCACGCTGGTGTGTGTTACGGGGCAGCACCGCCAAATGCTCGACCAAGTGCTCGAAGCGTTTTCGGTGACACCCGATTATGACCTTTCCATTATGAAGGACCGTCAAACCTTGTTTGACGTGACCACCAATATTCTGGAGCGCATTAAAGCGGTGCTGGAGTCCGAAAAGCCCGACGTCGTGCTGGTGCACGGCGATACGTCCACCACGTTTGTGACGGCGCTGGCGTGCTTCTATCTGCAAATCCCCGTGGGGCACGTGGAGGCAGGACTGCGCACCTACAATATCTATTCCCCCTACCCCGAAGAATTTAATCGCCAAGCGGTGGGTATCATTAGTCAGTTTAATTTCTCGCCCACCGAGCTTTCGCGTCAAAACCTGCTGAACGAGGGCAAGAACCCCGACAGCATTTACATCACGGGTAACACCGCCATTGATGCGCTGAAGACCACCGTGCGCGAGGATTATACGCATCCCGAGCTGGAATGGGCGGCCGACAGCCGTTTGATTATGATCACCGCACACCGCCGCGAAAATTTGGGCGAGCCGATGCGCAATATGTTCCGTGCCATTCGCCGCGTGCTGGAGGAACATCCCGACGTGAAGGCCATTTATCCCATTCACATGAATCCCGTGGTGCGTGAAACGGCCGACGAAATTTTGGGAGGCAACGACCGCGTACATATCATTGAGCCGCTGGAGGTGCTGGATTTCCATAACTTCCTCAACCGCAGCTATATGATCCTCACCGATTCGGGCGGCATTCAAGAGGAAGCCCCGTCGTTGGGCAAGCCCGTGCTGGTTATGCGTGATACCACCGAGCGCCCCGAAGGCATTGCCGCCGGCACGCTCAAGCTGGTGGGAACCGACGAGCAGGTGATCTACGATAACTTTAAGCTGCTTCTCGAGGATGCCGCCGCATACGAAGCGATGAGCACCGCCAGTAACCCGTACGGCGATGGCTTTGCCTCGGAACGCATTGCGGATATTCTGGAGTTTGGCAAGACCGACAGATAAGCATTAAAAAGCTGTGTGGAAATTCCACACAGCTTTTTATCTTATACCGTTTAACCTTGCTTCCCTTAATGGCAGCCTGAGCGGCGGTACACAAAAGAGGAAAATACAAATCGTTACCTCAAACTTGTTTTTGATATTATGTCCATAAAACATTTGGGGTAATTTTCTTTTTCTAAAAGATATCTGGTGCCATCAATAACGATTATGTCTAATCCATTTTTTAAAATAGTCCCATCTAAATATTCGATTTCCACGTAATAGGTGTTGGTGCCCGGAGGCACATCTTCATCGGTTGCTTCTCTGACAATAGTAAAAGAATCTAACCAATTTTTGATTTCGGTCATATTCTCACCTGGCACTTCGCTACCTTTACCACCACCATAGTAGGCGTAGAAGATGATACGGTTAATGTTTTTCGTGTTAAAAACAACGGTTGATTGATTGCTCGTATTATTTTGATTTGTACCTTCGGTTGATTGATTGTTCGTATTATTTTGATTTGTACTTTCGGTTGTTTGAGTATTGTTGTTGGTGTACAGATCGCAAGCCGTAAAACATAGTAATATTATTCCGCAAAGAAAAGCAGCTAGGATTCTTTTCATAATTTACTATACCTCCTTTTGCAATTATATTTTACTATATAATTTTATGAATTGCAACAGATACAAAACTATCTTTTAGAGTACGTCACTTAAGGTGTGCTTTTTTGTTGCACAACGATGGTGGCCTTGCATACGTTGATAGCAAGGAGTGGTTTTGATGGCAATTAAGATCTACATAGACCAAGGGCACAATCCGCAAAATCCCAACGCAGGGGCCGAGGGTAACGGGTATCGGGAACAAGATCTGGTGTATGCCGTGGGCATCGCCTTGGCGGAGCGATTGAGAAACGACGGCTACGACGTGCGCCTTTCCCGTCCCACGCCCGACACCCAGCTTGGCACGTCCAACGCCACGGCGTTGGCGGCACGCGTGGAGGATGCCAACCGTTTCGGTGCGGATTATTTTATCAGCCTGCACGCCAACGCTTCGGAGCTTTCCTCGGCTTCGGGCACGGAGGCGCTGGTGTATCGGGTGAACTCGGTGGCAGGCGAGCTGGCGCAGGATATCGTGAATTCCCTATCGGCCGTAACGGGGCTGCCCAATCGCGGCGTGACACCGCGTACCAATTTGTACGTATTAAAGCGAACGCAAATGCCTGCCGTGCTGGTGGAGCTGGGGTTTATTACCAACCCCGGTGATGCGGCGCTGTTGGCCGACTCACCCGATCTGTTTGCCGAGGGCATTGAGCAAGGCATCAATTTATATATAAACGGCAATTAGGTGTTGACCGAAAACGAACCGATATGGTATACTGATGGCATCTTGTAAGCAGGGGGTGCGCTATGAATATCGGTTCGGTAACCATTACGGGCAAGGCCGCTTTGGCACCGATGGCCGGTGTGGCCGATGCGGCATTTCGCCGTATTTGCCGTGATCACGGTGCCGCGTTTACGGTATCGGAAATGATCAGCGCCAAGGCGCTCACGTTTGGCGATGCCAAAAGCCGCGAGCTGGCCCTGCTTTCCGACAGAGAGCGCCCTGCCGCCATTCAGTTATTTGGGGACGATCCCGATACGATGGCCAAGGCCGCCCGTTTAATTGCCCCCGAAAAGCCCGATTGGATCGATATCAATATGGGCTGTCCTGCGCCGAAAATTGCAGGAAACCACTGCGGAAGCGCTTTGATGCGTGATCCCGATCTATGCTACCGCATCGTGAAGGCCACGTGTGCCGTGGCCGAGGTGCCCGTAACGGTGAAGATCCGCAAGGGCTACGCCAAGGGCGAGGTGAACGCCGTGGAGGTGGCCAAGGCCTGCGAGGCAGGCGGTGCTGCCGCCATTACGGTGCACGGCCGCACGCGTGACCAAATGTACGCTCCGCCCGTGGATTGGGAGATCATTCGCGCTGTGAAGCAGGCGGTATCGGTGCCCGTGATCGGCAACGGCGACGTGGTTTCTGCCGAAAGTGCCGCCGCTATGTACGAGCAAACGGGCTGCGATCTCGTGATGGTAGGGCGCGGTGCACTGGGCGCGCCGTGGGTGTTTTCGCAAATTGAAGCCTATTTAAATCACGGTACGCTGCTCCCCACACCGCCGCTCGCCGTGCGTATGGAAACGCTGTGCCGTCAAGTGGCGCTGGCGGTATCGCTTAAGGGAGAGCGCTGTGCGCTGCTGCAGGCACGCAAGCACGCCTCGTGGTATATGCGCGAGGTGCGAAACGCCGCTATTTTCCGCGGCGAAGCAGGCACCATCCGCACGATGGACGATCTGCGCGAGCTGTGCTACCGTGTAATAAAAGCGAATGAAGAATAAGACGGTTTTATTCACATACAGTTAAAGTAGAAAAAGGCCCCCTTATGTAAAGGGGGCTTGATTTTTGCAATCTCATTCCTACGCCGTAGGGGAACGGTTTCCGCTCCCACCAACATTTGCACAAACTCAATTTGTGCGTGTAGGGGACGGCTCCCAAGACGTCCCACCGAAATTTGCACAAATTCGTTACGGGCTGTCGAGGCGCCAGCCCCTACACTCCAAACCCCGTTATCGCTTGTACAAACCTCACGGGAGGCGAAACGCCTCTCCTACGGATAACCTTTTAATTTGTGCAAGCATTCGCAGCAGCACACGCAAAACGACCGCCTT
>JAZQTE010000391.1:0-1239 GCA_045630505.1 Acutalibacteraceae bacterium
GTCAAAAAGCCGCCCACGGGCGGCTTTTTCTTTAATTTATAAGGAGTTGACAACGTGAAGAAGAATACCGTACAAAAAGTGGTTTTCTTGGCTGTGCTGATCACTATGGTCGGCTCGGCTATTGCCGTGTCGGTGTTTTTGGCGTTTGCACCGTCGATTCCCACGGCAGGTGCGCCCCGCATCAAAAGCGATTACGTGCTGATGCTGCTGCAATGCCTTGTCGGTATTGCGGCACTGTTCTTGCCCGGTATGCTGCAGAAAAAATGCGGTCTTGTCGTGCCGTCGCGGATGATTATCGTATACGCCGCGTTTTTGTATTGCTCCATCTATTTGGGCGAGGTGCGCAGCTTTTACTATCTTATTCCGCATTGGGATGATCTCTTGCACACCTTCAGCGGTGCGATGCTGGGTGCGCTTGGCTTTTCGGTGGTCAGCCTGCTTAATAAGACCGACCGCGTGCCCGTGAATTTAAGTCCCGCCTTCGTAGCGGTGTTCAGCTTGTGCTTTGCCGTTTCGGTGGGCGTGCTGTGGGAGGTCTACGAATTTGCTGCGGACGGACTGTTGCACACCAATATGCAAAAATTTGCCGTCAAGGGCGGCGCTGCCATGGTGGGGCGCGAGGCGCTGTGCGACACGATGATCGATCTGATCGTCGATACCGTCGGTGCCGCCGTGGTGTCCGTGGCAGGATATATCTCACTCAAGTTCAAAAAGGGCTGGGTGGAAAAATTGCTGCTTCAAAAAACGCAGCAGGAAAAGGAGAACGCGGAATGAAACGCAGTCATTTATGGTTTATGATCGAAGGCCTGATCACGGGCGGTATTCAGATCGTGGTGCTGGAATGGGCGCTTTCGGTGTATTACACACGCACCGTGTGGCTCCCGTTGCTGGGCGTGCTGCTTTCCGCCGTGGGCTTCTTCTTTTTGATGCGCCGTTTCCCCGGTATGAAATTCCCCAAATACGGCTTGGGCTTTTTAGCCTATACCGTCACGCTGCCCACGTGGCTCATCTACAGCACCGTGCTTGGCGTTCGGTTTTTTCCGCTCCGTTCATTGGCCGAGGGGGACGGTATGCGGCTTTTGCAGTTGATGCTGGGCTACGCCGTGTGCCTGCTGCTCACCCGTGCGGCGATCGTGCTCGGCTTCTACATACGCAAGCGCCGCCAAAAGGCTAACGCACGGTAACGCCCGTGTAGTAGTGCTGTAAAATTTCTTTGTACGAAAACCCTTGCTCGGCCAT
>JAZQTE010000392.1:0-1790 GCA_045630505.1 Acutalibacteraceae bacterium
TGCCGTGGCCTTCCACGGAGTAAACGTAACGGTGGCCGATTCGCCGCCGCGCAGCGTTCCTGCTTGCTTGGTTTCCAGCTTCTTCGTGCCGAAATACAAATCGACCGTGTACCCTGCTACCGTCACGGAACGCAGGTTTTGCACCGTTACCTTAAACGTCAGCGTGGTGTTCGGCGTCACCTGCCCGTCACCGCCCGTCCATTCCACGGCGGTCACGGTAAGATCGGCCTGCTCTGCCGCCGCTACGGACGGCACAACGCTGAACAACAGCAGCAGCGTGCAGAGAAAAGCAATACAGCGTTTCATTTTTCTTCTCCTTTTACCACAAAACCGCCAAGCGTGCTTGGCGGTTTCGGTTTATTCCAGTGTACCGTACACTTGATACGGGTTGGTGCCCTCGGCGCCGTAATACACCCACACGCTCGGCTGGCTCGGCACCGTGATACGCACGGGATACCGCACCGCACCGCTGCCCGTAACGGCAGCAACGTCAGCCGTGAGCTTGAGATCGTTGGCGTTCAAGCGGCGCAGCGCCGCATTGCTGCCGCACACCACAATGTTATCCAGCTTCTGCTGCTGAATGGCAGCAACCTTACCCTCGGGAAGATTTTGCAGCGTAACGTCGTTAAGGCTACGCACCGAATACGACAGCGTGCGCGTGGTAAACTGATCAATCGCCACCGACACCGCCACCGACGTGCCTTCCAACACCTTCACACCGCCGGGGACTTTGATCTCCACCGTGTAATCGGCGTTTTCGGGAAGCAAGCGGTCAAAATCAACAGTGCCCAAATTCCCCACCGTGGCGGCAATGGCGTTTAGCGTATCCGCCTCGCCCACCAGCGTGATGCGGTTGTGAGAAAGCTTTACCAAGCCGTTTTGCGAAAGACCGGCAGGAACGTTCGCAAGCGTGTATTTAAGATCGACCACTCGCTGCACCCACACGGGCACGGTAAGCTCCACCTTATTTTCGCTCAACCCCGTGAAGCGGCATTCGGCAATATCCACCTCACTGCCGTTGGCATCCAGCGCCAGCAGACGCGCCGTGAAGCGCGACGTTTTATCAATCGTAGCCTCGTCTTCCACGCGTGCTACCACCTTGTTTACCTTCAGCAGCGTATCGCGCGGGCCTTCCAGCGTGACACGGCCGTCCGCGAGTGCCGAATCAAGCAACACGTCACCCTTTTGCTGGGTTTTCACGTCTTGCACCTTCAGCTTGGCGGTATCCGCTTCCACGTTAAACGAAGCGCTCGTCCAATAATCGCACTGCACCGTTACGCTCGAGGGCGTTATGGAATTGACGGTGTACGCCGTGGTCTTGCCGCCCTTGTTCACGTTGATGGACACCTCGGATTTACCGGGGCCTTGAATGTCCGTGAGCGTGGGCTTCACAATAAGATCCTCACCCGTGAGGCTGTAGATCACGGAACGTGTGCCCTCCACCTCGATATCCACGTAGAAGGTATCCTGCCCGATCACTCGCAAATCGTTATAGCCTACACTGGTACCTGCCAAATCAATCTTTACCGTGGCGGTGACAGTGCGCGTTTGCACGTTGGCAGGGCCAAACGATACGAAGCCCCATATCACAAGGGCAAGCAAGAGCGATATAACGATCATCAATCGGTCGTTATGCAGAAGGACGTTTGACGAAAATTACTTGTTCATTTCGCAAACCACCCCCGTATACGAGCAAGCAAGCCGCCGTCTTCTTGTTCATCGGCGTGCACGCTGCTCCAAATAATTTCGTTTTCCAGCGTTTCGCGCAGGGTTTCGGGAGTGAAATCACG
>JAZQTE010000393.1:0-1856 GCA_045630505.1 Acutalibacteraceae bacterium
GCTTGGCCTCCGACTTATTGCTTGCGGCGGCTGTTGTTTATTGCTTGGAATTTAAGAATTGCAGGTAGATTTTCCAGTCCTCACACGCGAAGAAGTGGCTGCCGGCGCGCAGGTGATAGGCAACGTTGCCTTCTTGCAGAATATCGCCTATGGCAGGCATACGGTCGGGTGTAATGAGGCCGGGAACACCCAACAGCTCCCATGCTTGCGAGGCCCACAGCGAGGTGAGAAATTCGCTTTCGGGGTCGGCGCCTTTATCTTCTACTGCCGAGCCTACGCACAGTAAGCGGGGGGCGATGAGGGCAAGCAGCCACGATTGATCGTAGGGCTTTTGGTCTTCAAGCTCGCCGGTGAATTGCTTAAAGTTTTCGCAATACCAGTCCCAGCTGCCGCAATCAAGAAAATCCTGCACGCGTTCGCCGGAACCGTGCTTGGAGGTGGCGGCACCGCCGTAGCCCGAGTTGTTGGAAATGGCGCACCAGAAGCGCTCATCCTGTGCTGCTGTCCACAGCGCCGTTTTTCCCAAACGGGAGTGACCGGCAATCGTGGTGTGGGTGGCATCCAAGTCCTCACGGGTGAGCAGGTAATCCAGCACGCGGCTGGCACCGTAGGCCCACAAGCCGATCTTGCCCCATTCTTCGGCACCGCGCTCCTTGGTAACGCCGAAATAGGCGGCCAGACCGTCGGAATAATCGCCGTTCAAATTATCGTTCACCACGTCGCCGTAGGCGAGAGAAAGCAGCGCGTAGCCGTTATCTAAAATCTCTTCCACCGGCACGCGGAACGTAGGAGGCATCGTTTTAGGCAGACCGTAGCGGAAATGGATGTTGAGGATCACACGGGGCTTTTCCACCTTCTTGGGGCGATACAGCCAGCACGGGAAAGAGGCAACGCCGCGTTCGGTTTCAAAGGAAATAAGGATTTTTTCCTCGGTAGCCTTATTGGCGTAGGCGACCTCCGCCTTTTGAATCACCTCGCCCCACACCTTGGTAGGCGCAGGCAACGTGTGACCGTAGGAATACACTTGCAACGCTTCCCGCAGTTCGGCACGGCGAGCGTTCCACGTTTCGCGCGTGACGGGATCACCGTTATTCATTTTCAGAATAGGCAACAAGTCGCGTTCTTTCAAAATTTCCTGCAACATTTTAAACACTCCTTTTCGTTAGAAACGGTTCTTATCGATGAAATCTCGCCACACCATATACCCTTTGACGGTGATGTGAATACCGTCGCCGGCAGCGTAGGCAGTGCTCAGGTGACCTGCTTCGTCGTCAAATGCACGGTTAACATTTAAATAAAAAACTTTTTGATTATCGGCCATCGCTTCGACCAATGCATTAAAATTGTTAATACGTTCGTTGGTGAAGATCCTTTTGCTGCCTTCGGTAATGTCGTTACATTTCTTGGTAACGTGCAGGGTGGAGCAAAGAATGATCTTTGTGCCTGGTTGAATTGCCAAGGCACCGGTGACGAATTTTTGATATTCGCCGGCGGTGTGGTTAAGGTTGTTGCCCAGCTCGTTGATACCGAGCATAAAATAGATCTGTTTAAACTGTTTTTTCTTAAGCAGCTCCTGCAGCTTAATAGTGCCGTAGCCGGCCACTTCGGCAGACTTTTCCAACACATTGCTCGAACGCAATCCTACGTTGCAGAAAAATGTGGCATCGGAGATTTTGCCGTAATCGCGAAGCCCCACGCTGCGTGAATCGCCGATAAACAGCGTATCGGGGAAGGATACGGGATTTACGGGCGTTTTCGTGGTCTTTTTCGTGCTTGGCGATTTGGTGGGAAGAGAATCGGTAGGCAACGTGGTAGTCGTGGTCGTGGTGGTAGTCGTAGTGGTAGTAGTCGTGGTA
>JAZQTE010000394.1:0-2264 GCA_045630505.1 Acutalibacteraceae bacterium
GTTATGTCGCGTTTTTTCGTAACTCCGTTTGAGGGTGACACCGCGTATTTAACGGGGCAGGACGCTCATCACGTTGCCCGTGTACTGCGTATGCGCGTGGGTGAGGAGCTGGTGCTGTGCGATGGCGCAGGAACCGATTACGTGTGCCGCATCACCTCTGTGAGTGACGGCAGCGTGGAAGCGCAGGTGCTGTATCGCCGACCGAGCGAGAGTGAGCCCACCGTAGCGGTGACGCTCTACCAAGGACTCCCCAAAAGCGAAAAGATGGAGCTCATCGTGCAAAAGTGCGTGGAGATCGGCATCACTCGTATCGTTCCCGTGGCTATGTCCCGTTGCGTCGTGAAAGTCGCCCCGAACGAGGGTGCCAAAAAAGCGGCTCGCTGGCAAAAAATTGCCGCTTCGGCGGCCGAACAAAGCGGCCGCGGTATCGTCCCCACGGTGGCGGAGCCGATTTCCTTTAAACAATTGTTGGCGGCAGTACAGGCCGAAAACACCGTCACCTTCTACGAGGGCGGCGGTATCCCCCTTGCCCAAGTGATAAACGCCGAAACGAAAAGCGTGTCGATGGTTATCGGCCCCGAGGGCGGCTTCGATAAAGACGAAATCGAGGCTCTGCAAGCGGCCGGTGCACAGATCGCTACACTCGGGCCGCGCATTCTGCGCTGCGAAACGGCGCCACTGGTGGCGTTATCCGTTATTATGCAATTAACGGGAAATATGAATTAACCGTTGCAAAGCAAAAAAACTGTGGTACAATAGTAGTAAAGAAAGAAAAAGGAGTAATGATTATGCAGATCACAAAAGAAACCATTATCGGTGACATTCTGGATATGGATCGCACCACCGCACCCTATTTCCTCGAAATGGGTATGCATTGTCTGGGTTGCCCGTCTGCCCGCGGTGAAACGCTGGAGCAAGCCTGCGCCGTTCACGGTGTAGATGTGAACGAACTGGTAGAAAAGATCAACAAGCATTTGAGCAAGTAATGACAAGACGGCGGCTCGCAGTGCGGGCCGCCGTCTTATAGGTGATAACTATGTTGGATTCCCGTTTACGTATTGCAGCCGAATTCGTGCGGCAGGGAAGTCGGGTGGCCGATATCGGTACCGACCACGCGTTTTTGCCCGTGGCCCTTGTCAGCGAAGGCCGCAGCCCCTCTGCCATCGCGTCGGACGTACGCCAAGGTCCTGCCGAAAACGCTCGCCGCAACATCGCCGAGGCAGCCTTGTCAGACCGCATTTCCGTGCGATTGGGAAACGGTCTTGCCACCGTAGGTCCCGATGAGGTGGATGATATCGTCATTGCAGGAATGGGCGGCGAAACCGTGGCCGCGATTTTGGAGCAGGCTCCGTGGGTGAAAAACGAACGGTATCGGTTGATTTTGCAGCCGATGACGCGTGCGGAAAAACTGCGAGCCTATTTATTCCAAAACGGCTTTACCGTAGAAGAAGAACGCGTCACCTGCGTGGGCGGCCATTGGTACACTGTGCTGTGTGCTTCCTATATCGGCCGCATGATCGAAGCGGACGAAGCGCTTTGCTACGTGGGGCGTATTCCGCTGCCGTCGGGTGACGGCTATTTGCAAACGGTGGAAAACCGCTTGCTGCGTCAATTGGCAGGCAAGCCTACCGATGAAACGACCTATTGCTTGGAGCAGGTGCGCCGCTACCGCAGCGGTGAATGGCATCCGTGGGAGGAACGAGAATGATTGTAAAAGACTTGGTGGCGATGCTGCAGGAAAAAGCACCGTTTGAAACCGCCGAATCCTACGATAACGTAGGCTTGCTGGTGGGCAGCGATGCAGGCGAGGTGTCGCACGTGCTGGTAACGCTGGATATCACGCACGATGCGGTAGACGCTGCGCTCGCGTGCGGCGCGCAGGTGATCGTTAGCCACCATCCCGTAATTTTCGAACCGCTGTCTTCGCTTGCGGCCGACAGCGTTCCGTATCGTTTGGCACAAAACGGCCTTACCGCCGTATGCTTACATACCAATTTAGACCGTGCCGCAGGCGGTGTGAACGATTGCTTGTGCGAAGCCCTCGGCCTCACAAACGTCACACTCGGGCCCGATGAAATGTGTCGCATCGGCACGCTGTCCTCGGCCGTGTCTGCCGAAGAATTCGGCCGCTTGGTTTCCCGCGTGTTAAATACTCCTGTGCGCCTGAAAGCAGGCAGTGCTCCCGTAAAACGCGTGGCACTGTGCGGCGGCGGCGCAGGTGACCGTGTGCTACCGTTGCTTTCGGTGGCGGATGCCGCACTCAC
>JAZQTE010000395.1:0-1145 GCA_045630505.1 Acutalibacteraceae bacterium
CGGACGCGAGGTAACGTAGAACACGTGTTCCTCGGGGTGCTCCGCAAAGTAACGTTCCATTTGAGGCTGAACTTCTAACGCAGATTGGTGTTTACCTGCGGCAGGATTTAAAATAAATACGTGCTTCATTTTTTAGCATCCTTCCTTAACGGTAATACAGATAGGACTGCGACGTGAGAATACCGTTATATAATTTTCTGCGTTTATCTGCCTTGCGACCAAATTGTGTTTCAAACGTTTCGTCGGGTGTAATAATGGCGTAGCTCCAACCTTTTTTGGGCAGGAACACCTCACCCATCGTGCGGTACAGCTTGCGCGCCGCTTCCGTGTCTAACAAGCGCTCGCCATACGGCGGATTACACAGCACCACGCCGCTGTCACCTTCGGGGCGGAAGGTACGCAAATCACGTTGCTCTGCCTTTACCTGAAATGCCACGCCCGCCTTCGTTGCGTTTTCGTTAGCAAGACGCACCGCTTCGGGATCGATATCACCGCCACGCGCGGAAAACACACGGTCATACAGTACCTGCTCCGCTGCACGGTCACGCTCTTTTTTCCAAAGCTCTTCCGCAAGCCACGGCCACTGCATCGCCGCAAAACGGCGATATGCACCCGGTGCTACGCGGCGAGCCGCCAACGCCGCTTCGATCAGCAGCGTTCCCGAACCGCAACAAGGATCAACTACCTGCTCTGCCAAGCGAGCGCGAGTAACATCCACGATCGCCGCTGCCAACGTTTCCTTAAGCGGTGCACCGCCTGCATTACGGCGATAGCCACGCTTGTGAAGACCTTGCCCACTGGTATCGATAAGCATTGTCACTTCGTCTTTTAAAATTGTAAACTGTACCTGCACCGTGGCACCCGTTTCTTCAAACCAACCAATGCCGTACTTGGATTTCAAGCGTTCTACGATCGCCTTTTTCACAATGGATTGGCAATCGGGAACGCTGTGCAACGCCGAATTCAACGACCAACCCTTTACGGGGAACGCATCCTTTTTAGTGATGAACCGTTCCCAAGGCAACGCTCGCACCCCTTGAAACAGATCTTCAAAGGATGTGGCACGAAACGTGCCGAGTTGAAGATGGATGCGTTCGGCATAACGACTGTTGATATTGGCACGGGCGATCAAATCTTCGCCGCCG
>JAZQTE010000396.1:0-1489 GCA_045630505.1 Acutalibacteraceae bacterium
ATCAAGCCCGACGTTGTTACCACCGCCAAGGGCCTCGGCGGCGGCTTGCCGCTGGGGGCGGCGCTGCTCGGCGAAAAGGTGGAATCGGTGCTTGGCTTCGGCGACCACGGCTCCACGTTTGGCGGCAACCCCGTTTGCTGCGCAGGCGCCGTGAACGTTTTGGAACGGTTAGACGACGAAATGCTCGCCGAGATCCGCCGCAAGAGCGTGTACGTGTTTAACGAGCTTCTGCACGCCGAGGGCGTAAAATCCGTTACGGGTATGGGGCTGATGATCGGCATCGAAACCGTCCGCCCTGCCGCCGACGTTGTGGCCGCTTGCCGTGAAAACGGCGTGCTGTGCCTCACCGCCAAGCACAAGGTGCGTTTGCTGCCTGCGCTGAACATTCCGTGGGACGTGCTGAAAGAGGCCGTTACGGTACTGAAGAACGCCTGCAAGGAGGGCTGATTTATGAAACATTTTTTAAAGCTGCTTGATTTCACGCCTGCCGAGATCACCGAGTTTTTGGATCTGGCAGCCGATCTGAAAGCCAAGAAAAAAGCCGGTATTCCCCATCGTCTGTGCGAGGGTAAGAACGTGGCGCTGATTTTTGAAAAGACCAGCACCCGTACCCGCTGCGCTTTTGAAGTGGCTGCCATCGACCTTGGTATGCATCCCACCTATCTCGATCCTCAAGGCTCGCAGATCGGTAAAAAGGAAAGCATTGCCGATACCGCCCGCGTGCTCGGCCGTATGTTCGACGGTATTGAATACCGCGGCTTTGGCCAAGAGATCGTAGAAGAACTCGCCGCCCACGCAGGCGTGCCCGTGTGGAACGGCCTCACCAACGAATTCCACCCCACCCAGATCTTGGCGGATTTCCTCACCATTCGCGAGCATTTCGGCGCTCTGAAGGGCAAAAAGCTTGTGTATATGGGCGATGCCCGTTACAATATGGGCAACTCGCTGATGGTTGGCTGCGCCAAAATGGGTATGCACTTTGTCGCGTGCGCGCCGAAAAAGTATTTCCCCGACGCCGCGCTCATCGAAGCTTGCAAGGCCGTGGCCGCCGAAACGGGCGCTACGCTGGAATTTGAAGAGGATCCCATCAAGGCCACCAAGGGTGCCGACGTCATCTACACCGACGTGTGGGTATCCATGGGCGAGCCCGATTCCGTGTGGCAAGAGCGTATTGAGGAGCTTACTCCCTACCGCGTTACCACCGAGCTGATGAACAACGCAGGCCCGCAGTGCCGCTTTATGCACTGTCTGCCTGCCTTCCACGACCTGAAAACCACCGTAGGTAAGCAGATCCACGAAAAATTCGGCCTCACGTGTATGGAAGTGACCGATGAAGTGTTCGAAAGCGAGCAATCCATCGTGTTCGACGAAGCCGAAAACCGTATGCACACCATCAAAGCGGTAATGGCAGCCACCTTAAAGTAACCTGCCCCAAAGCGAAAGAGTCACCCGTTATTCACCGCACCGTCACCTTTTTTTGTGAACAAGC
>JAZQTE010000397.1:0-3262 GCA_045630505.1 Acutalibacteraceae bacterium
AACGGCGAATGCCGTGCCGAGATCCTGCGCGTGGACACTGCAGGCTGCACGTTCACGGTAACGGTCGACGGCGAAACGCAACAGTTTCCCACCAAGGTGCTGGGTGCTCACAACATTCAAAACCTGGCCGGCTGTATTGCCGTGGCGTATCGCTTGGGCGTTCCGCTTTCCGAGCTGGTGTACCCCGTGCGTATGCTGCGCCCCGTGGAGCATCGCTTGCAGCTGCTCCCTAACGGATTTATCGACGATGCCTATAATTCCAATCCCGCAGGCTTCCGCGGTGCTTTGGATGTACTGGCAAGCTTTGAAGCACAGCGCGTGCTTGTAACACCCGGCATGGTAGAGCTTGGCGAGCGTATGGCAGCGCTCAACCGAGAGCTTGGCGAATACGCTGCCACGCGCTGCGATTTTGCCATTTTGGTGGGCGAAAAACAAGCGCCCCCGCTGAAAGAAGGTTTACTGGCAGGCGGCTTCCCCGAGAACTGCTTGTTCGTAGTAAAAACGTTGCAGGAGGGCTTGGCCGTGCTGAATGCGCTGCCCCTCGCAAAGCAGCGCATCGTATTGCTTGAAAACGATCTTCCGGATAATTTTTGAAAGGTGATGTCTGTATGAAAACCAAAGTAGCCGTTCTGTTCGGTGGGCGCAGCGTAGAACACGAGGTGTCCATTATTACGGGTATCCAAGCGTTTTGCGCGCTAAACCGTGATAAGTACGAACCTATTGTTCTCTATATTACCAAGGATAACCGTTTTTACACGGGCGAGGTACTGGAACATATTGAAAGCTATCGTGATCTGCCCAAAGCATTGGCCGCCGCCACTCGCGTGCTGCCCGTGGCAACCGAAAACGGTGTGGATCTGATTCGCTACCCCGCCAAGAAATTCGGCAACAATACCGTAGCTTCGTTCGAAGTAGCACTTCCTGCCGTGCACGGCACTAACGTGGAGGACGGCACGCTGATGGGAATGCTGGAAATGCTCAACGTCCCTTACGTAGGCTGCGACGTCACCTCGGCCGCTATCGGTATGGATAAGTTTGCTATGAAATCCGTGCTGCGCGATGCAGGGATCCCCGTGCTGGATGCAATGGCGTTCACGGGTAAGGCCTATGCGCAAAGCAGCGAAAAGATCGTGGCACGCTTGGAAGAAAACATTGGCTATCCGATGATCGTGAAGCCCGTTAATCTCGGCTCGTCGGTAGGCATCGCCCGTGCCGATTCGCGTGAAAAGCTGATCGCCGCTTTGGACGACGCGTTCACCTACGCACACCGCGTGCTGGTGGAGAAAGCCATCACGCCGCTGCGTGAGATCAACTGCTCGGTGCTTGGCGATATCGACGGCGCTCGTCCTTCGGTTTGCGAAGAACCCATCAACAGCGATGATATCTTGAGCTACAAGGATAAATATTTAAGCGGCGGCAGCAAATCGGGCAAATCGGGCGGTATGTCGGACCTTAAGCGCCGTTGCCCTGCCGATATCCCCGACGAGCTCACCGAAAAGGTGCAAGCGATGGCCGTAAAGACCTTCCGCGCATTGGGCTGCTCGGGCGTTTCGCGAATCGACTTCCTCAACAACCCCGAAACGGGAGAGCTGTGGGTAAACGAGATCAACACCACGCCCGGTTCCCTTTCCTTCTATTTATGGGAAGCCACCGATATGCCGTTCGACAAGCTGCTTGACGAAATGATCTCGCTCGCCTTCAAGCGTCAACGCAACCGCGAAGCATTGCAATTCAGCTTCGATACTAACATTTTGTCCTCGGTATCGCTGGGCGGCGCTAAAGGCGCTAAAGGCGGCAAGGCCTAAACACAACACAAAAGGAACGGCACCTAGAGGTTGTACTCTAAAGGACAAAAAAAGAAGCACGAAAATCTCGTGCTTCTTTTTTTGTCTTATACCTTAACAAGCAGGGAAAATGTATATCGTTTTTCACACTTTAGAAGAACCTAAAACCCTTATCCTTACTCATAACTAATTGCAGCCTGTATTACAATGCACAAAGCGCACCAATCAAAAAACTGTCGCAATGTGTTGCATTTGCTACGATAAAGTGATAAGATATATTTGCCAAACTAAATTAATAGTAAATCAGGAGCATTTTATTCTATGGGGTATTATACCCTTTTTTGTCATTTTGCTGTGAATTTGATAAAAATGCAAATCCCATCAGCACAATGGCAGAAATGCTCTTATATTGACTTGGTTTGGCGACTATCGGAGTTTGCGTTTTTTGTGCGGCTGCTTCGGTAGCCGCACTTTTTATTTTTAGGAGGAATAAAAATGAAAGGGTCTGGATTTAAAAAAACACTTGCAATAATCGTGGCGATAGTGCTGATTATTGGCATCTCGGTAGGCACTGTTGTTATTACTAACAAACAAGCAGTACCCGCTTCCACAACAGTTAAAAATGGATTGTCTGCATACGAACTGGCAGTACAGTACGGCTATGAAGGTACTGTTCAGGAGTGGCTTAACAGTCTAAACGGCAAATCTGCTTACGAAATTGCCAAGGAGAATGGTTACACCGGTACGGAAACCGAGTGGACTACTTCTCTTAAAGCCACCGCAGGTAAAGACGGTGTTGGCATTAAGACGGCTGCTTTCTCTGATAAGAATGAACTTCTTATCACTTTGACCGATGGAACTGTGTTGAACCTTGGGGTTGCCAATGGTCTCAATGGTGAAAACGGTAAAGACGGAGCAAACGGCAAAGACGGTGCCGACGGCAAAGACGGTGCCGACGGCAAAGACGGTGCCGACGGCAAAGACGGTGCTAATGGCAAAGACGGTGTAGGTATTACTTCGGCAAATATTAATGCCGAGGGTCAACTCGTGCTGTCTTTCTCTGATGGCAAGGCTGTCAACCTTGATAAAGTTATCGGTATGAATGGTACAGACGGCATCGGTATTTCTTCTGCCAATATCAATGCGGATGGCGAACTTGTTATTACATATACAAATGGTCAGGCTGCTAACCTTGGTGCTGTTATCGGTGCTAAGGGTGATAAGGGCGACAAAGGTGATAAGGGTGACCAAGGCAACCAAGGTGAGAAGGGCGAAACTGGTGCAACGGGTGCTACTGGTGCACAGGGTGAGCAAGGCATCCAAGGTGATAAAGGCGACAAGGGTGATAAAGGTGATAAAGGTGATAAAGGTGACACTGGTGCCGCAGGTAATGACGGTGTAAGTGTAACCAAAACCGAAATCAACCAGAGAGGCGAACTCGTTATCACACTCTCTGATAATACCGTATCTAACCTCGG
>JAZQTE010000398.1:0-1460 GCA_045630505.1 Acutalibacteraceae bacterium
CTCAACAACGTGCTGCTGGATGACGTAACCGGCAAACCGATGGCGGTTATCGATCTGGATACCGTGATGCCCGGCTCGTCGCTGTACGATTTTGGTGACAGCATTCGTTTCGGCACCAATCCCTGCGCTGAAGACGAAAAAGATCTTTCCAAGGTATTCTGCCGTGTGGATCTGTTTGAGGAGTTCACCAAGGGTTATTTGTAGGCCTGCGGCGACAGTCTGACGGCGCTGGAAAAGGAATTGCTCCCGTTCGGCGGTTATTTGATGACGCTCGAATGCGGTATCCGTTTCCTGAGCGATTATCTGGACGGCGATACGTATTTCAAAATTCACTATCCCGAACAGAATCTCGACCGTTGCCATACCCAGTTTAAGCTGGCGGCTGATATCATGGCCAAGATGGATGAGCTGAACGCCATCGTGAAGAAATACGATAAATAAGAAAACAGCCGCTGCAAAGCGGCTGTTTTTCAAGGTGGGATAGTTATGAAAAAAACGATTTCACTCATTATTGACGATCCGATGCCGCACCATCATTTCTATTATTTGCAATATCCCGACCGTGTTACCGCCAAGGGTGACTCCATTGTGCCCACGGTGCCGCCGCAGTTTTTAACGGCGTTTTGCGAGGTGGTGGAGCGCTACGGCATAAAAGGCAAATACAGCATCGTGCCGTGCCCCGCAGGGCTTGGCAGCGTGGCCGAGGGTATCGACGGCGTGGAGCCTGCGTTGCTTTCCGATTGGCTGTATACCGTAAACACGCGATTAAAGCCGTATTTTTCGTTTTCGCCCGAAATGCTCACCCACAAAGGGGCCGTTGATTTGGCGAGTGGGCGAATGACCGAAGAAAACGAAGCGGTATGGTCTAACCGTCAAAACCGTGTAACACTTACCCCTTATATTGCTAAAGCGCTGTCCGTCTTGCAGCAAGCAGGCGTAGAGCCGAGCGGTGTGACCTCACCTTGGAATTTTGGCGAAGCGGTGGAGGAAGAATACGCAGCCGCCATTGCTGCCGCGATGGAAACCGTGTGCGGCAAAAAGGAAAGTTGGTATTTTTGCCGTTATTTCAGCCACGAGCCGCATATTCAGCCGTGGGTTGCTTATAGCGAAAACGGGCGAAGCTTGGTATCAATTCCCGGAACGATCGACGATTATTTCTGGGAAACGATTTTGTCGGGGGAGTCCTCGAAGGAATATATCGATTCGTTGGCCGATCGCTTTATCACGAAAGACGGCAGTGCAGGTGATATCGTGGAAGCGGTGAACGGAGGCACCGTGCCGATCTTGCTCACGCATTGGCAAGCCTTGTTTTCCAACGGCACGTTTGCAGGGCTGCACGTGCTGGAGGAGGTGGCTCGCCGCGTGCAGGCTCGCACAACGCTGCAGTGGCGCTCGTTTGACGAGATCTTACAATTAACGTTGCAAAGCAAAGAATAAGAAGGCCGCCGCAAGCATTGCTT
>JAZQTE010000399.1:0-3937 GCA_045630505.1 Acutalibacteraceae bacterium
TGAGCACCCACCCAGCCAAGCTCCTCGGGGGGACACGGCAGCGGCGTGGGATCGTCACGATAAAAATATTTCGGCACGTCGTCGGCCGGGTGGGTCACCGAATGCATCAGCTTGTTATCCCAATACCACGCCACACGGCCGGGCTCCCACAACGCCGCATAGGTGTGCCATTCCTCGTCGATAAAATCGAACTGATCGAGATACCCCGTGGAGTTTACAAAGTTAGTGGCGCACACGTTGGGGCTGCCGTGCCAATCGTGCAGCGTACCCGTGTAGATGGGCTGTCCGCCTCTGATAGCCACCATTTCAATAATATCCAATTCGCCCAAATGATCGTATTTCCAGCCCATAATATTCTGCTTGGACAGCGTCCAAAACGCGGGCCAGCAATGCACCTTGCGCTGATACGACGGGCCGGGGATCTTGGCGCGAATACGGGATTCAATGTAGCCGTATTGCATCGTATAGCCCGTGTCACCACGCTTGCTGTAAGAGGAAATGCCGATCAGCGGACGGCACATTTCGGGCTCCAAGTGCAGTACCGATTCTTCTCGAATGGAAAAGTCGGTAGGCTTCATATCGGGCATCCCGTTGGGACGGTCCACGTACCACAAATATCCGGCATCACCCGTGCCGTTTAAGTCAATGGTATCTAAACTGTCAAAATCGTCGCTGAACGTCAGCTTGGTGTATCCTGCCGCCTCGGCAGCAGGCGGAATCGGCGTGCTTTTAAAACTCATAGTTACTCCCTCCTTGTTTAAATTCAGTGTGACACACCCCACCCCAAAAGTCAACGCTTTTACAAAAATATAATGAAATAATCCTATTTTCGTTATATTGTACAAATCAAAAACGGCCTGCGTGATGTTACGCAAGCCGTTTACGATAGCTGTTATTTTGCCCAAACGCGAACCCAGTCCACTTCCATGGGCCAGTTCTTGTTGCAGCCGAGAATGACGACCTCTTCCTCGCCGTCCATCACGGAATGGCCGCCCACCCACGTGCGATGGGCCGCTTCGGGATGCGAAGCCTCGTGGCGCGGCAGCGGCGTGGGATCGTCGCCGTAGTAATATTCGGGCAACGCGTCGGGCGTGTAACGGGCGGAGTGCATCAGCTTACCGTCCAAATACCACGAAACGTGGCCCGGCTCCCACAGCGCGGCGTAGGTGTGCCATTCGCCGTCCAGCCAACGGCGCTCGTTGTAACCAAGCGCATTAACCAGGTTGGTTGCACACGTTTGCACGGGAGCGCCGTTTTCACGAAGCTCACCCGAACGGTGCCAGTGGTGCAGCGTACCCGTATAGTAGTTGCGCGTTTTGCCGTTTTCGGGATCGGTGCAACGCTCGATCTCCAAAATATCCAGCTCACCGCAATCCTTCCAGCCGATAACATCGGTCTTCAGCATATCACGCAAGCCAATGGCCCAAAACGCAGGCACGCCGTTGTATTCGCCAAGCGGCTCGTCGGCACGAATGCGCGCCTCGGCATAGCCGTACTTCATCACAAAGCCCGTTTTGCCCTTGGTGCTGAACGTCGTCATACCGATTGCCGAGGGGCAAATTTCAGGTTGCATATACAACACGGAATCTTTAATGTGCATATCGTCCTTCGTCAGCGTCGACATACCGTACGGACGGTCGGTATACCAGTTGTAGCCTTCTTTGCCTTCGCCGCTGAAATCGATGGTATCGTAGCTGTCGAAATCATCGGCAAACACCAAGTTGGTAAAGCCTGCCGCTTCGGCGGCCGCAGGGATCGGAACGTTTTTAAAGCTCATTGTTATTTCCTCCTTATTTTTGCCACACGCGAACCCAGTCCACGTCCACGGGCCAATCACGGTGACCGCTCACAAACAGCACCATTTGATCGGTGTTCATAATGGTATGCGCACCCGGCCACGCAGGACGGCCATAGTCCGGCCACACGTCTTCGGCGTTGGGCAGCGGCGTGGGATCATCACGGTAATAATAGGTGGGCATTTCGCCGTCGGCATAGCGTGCCGAATGCATCAGCTTGTTATCGAGATACCACGCCACGTAGTTTTCATCCCACAACGCCGCATAGGTGTGCCAATCGTCGTCCAGCACGTCGAACTGATCTTGATAGCCCGTGGCGTTGATGGTGTTGGTGCAAAGCCGCGTGGTTTCGCTTTCCAAGCGGTTGTGGTCGTGCAAGGTACCCGTGTAGATCACGGCGTTATCAATTTGGTGAGCGCGCACCGCTTCCAAAATATCCAGCTCGCCAATGTGATTCCACTTTTTGCCTGCCACGTCGTCCACGCCCAGCGCCCAAAACGCAGGGATCTGGCCGTGCTTCACCTCGCCGATATCGGTCACCTTAAAGCGCATCCGCGCCTCGGCGTAGCCCTTGCAGTACGTAAAACCCGTTTGCCCCTTGCGGCTGTAGGTGGGCAGCCCCACGGCTGCACCTGCACGCTCGGGCTGAATCGTCACCACCGAATCCTTGATCACCAGATCCTCTTTGGTGAGGGTGGGATTGCTGTAGGGGCGATCGGCATAAAAATTATATCCGGGTTTGCCTTCACCACTCATATCAATGCCGCTGTAATCGTCGAAATCCTCGCTGAATACCAGCTTGGTCATTCCCGCCGCTTCGGCCGCCGCAGGAATCGGTACGTTTTTAAGGCTCATTACACTCACTCCTTTATTTTTGCCACACGCGAACCCAGTCCACTTCCATAGGCCAGTTCTTGTTGCAGCCAAGCACCAAAATCTCATCGGCCGTTTCCATTACGTGATGCGCACCCTTCCACGTCGTATGCGCCAGATCGGGGCGCGTGGTTTCTTCAATACGCGGCAGCGGCTCGGTTTCGTCGCGATAATAATACTGCGGCAAGTCGGTCGCGTTATAGCGAGCCGCATGCATCAGCTTGTTATCGAGATACCACGCCATATACCCCGGTTCCCACAGCACCGCATAGGTATGCCAATCGTTATCAATATAGGTGAACTGATCGAGATATCCGCAGTTGTTCACCCAGTTTGAAGCGTAAATGGTTTCATAACGGCCTTTTTCGTTGCGCTTGCCCGTGCGATAATGCTCGTGCAGCGTGCCCGTGTAGATCTGCTGATCGTTGGGACGCCCCTTCGGTACCACCAGCTCCACAATATCAATCTCACCGCAGCGCTCCCACGGCTCGCCCATCATATCCTTCTTTTCCATCGTCCAGAAGGCAGGCACGCCGTTAAAATCACCCTTGGGCAGCTCGGCGCGAATCTTCGCTTCGGCATAGCCGTAGCGCATCGTATAGCCAACTCGCCCTTTTTTGCTGTAGGATACCAAGCCAATAGCCGAGCCGCATACCTCGGGGCACATATACAGCACCGAGTCTTTCATTTGACATTCCTCGGGCGTCAGCGTCGGCATCGCATACGGGCGATCGGCGTAAAAGCTGTAGCCCTCCTTGCCCTCGCCGCTGAAATCGATGGCCTTTTCACCTTCAAAATCCTCGGCAAACGTCAATTTTGTGTAGCCTGCCGCTTCGGCCGCCGCAGGAATCGGTACCTTTTTAAAACTCATAACACACTCTCCTTATTTTTGCCAAACACGAACCCAGTCCACTTCCATAGGCCAGTTCTTGTTGCAGCCGAGCACCAAGATTTCGTCTTCGGTTTCCAGCTGATGGTGCGCCCCCGGCCACGTGCGATTGGCAAGCTCGGGGCGCGTTTCCTCAATACGCGGCAGCGGCGTGGTTTCGTCACGGTTAAAATACTGCGGCAGGTCGGTCGCATTATACCGCGCCGCGTGCATCAGCTTATTATCAAGATACCACGCCATATAGCCCGGCTCCCACAGCACGGCATAGGTGTGCCACTGATCGTCAATATACGTAAATTTATCCTGATACCCCGTGCTCACCACCAAGTTGCTGGCAAACATACGGGCGTTGCGGATCTCCTTGCCTTCCTCATCGTAC
>JAZQTE010000400.1:0-1374 GCA_045630505.1 Acutalibacteraceae bacterium
CGTTACGCTGCCGACAATGCCGTCGCGTACCACGACGGTATCTGCCACTACTACCACCACCACGACCACGCGCCGCACGGCATCTACGTGGACAACGGGCACGGTGGGAACCACGTTGTACCGCGGCGAGGGCGAAGAAGCCTCGCAGATCACACCGCTTCTGTATAAAGTGACGGGCGGTGAAGGCCAAGTTATGTGGCTGTTCGGTTCCGTCCATATCGGCACCGAGGATATGTATCCCCTGCCTAAATACGTGATGGACGCCTTTGAAAGCGCCGATACGCTCGCGGTGGAATTTGATATTTTGGCCTATGAGAAGGATCTCCCTGCCCAGTACGCCGCGCAGGAGGTGTTGCTCATTCCCGATCCCGAACGCACCACCGCCGATTATTTGAGCTATACAACGTATCAAAAAGCCGTATCGATACTGCGACAGTACGTTTCGGATTTCTCGATACTGAACCAATATATGCCGATTATGTGGTACGAGCTGATGAGCAGCATCAATTCCTCCGTCTATCTCCCCCTCGTCGGTGCCGATCCTGCACGCGGTATCGATCGCACGCTGCTCACCGCAGCATACGAACGGGGCGATATGCAAATCGACAGTATTGAATCGGCGCTGTCGCAAAACCAAATGCTGGCAAACTTCAGCGATCCGTTGCAGGAAGCGCTGCTGCGAGGCGAACTGAACAACTACGGCAAGGCACAGGCGCAGGCACAAAGCACGCAGAAGCTGCTGGATATGTGGTGCGAAGGCGATCCCGTGGCACTGAATGAGCAGTTCGGCATTGCGAGCACGAATTCGTACATTCAGAAGGAATACGATAATGAAATGATCATTCAGCGCAACAGCCGTATGGCGGAATACGCCGTGGGTGAGCTGGAAAAGGGCTGCAACACGTTTTTGTGCGTGGGACTCGGCCATATCGTGGGTGAAACGGGACTGGTGGAGCAAATACGCCAAAACGGATACGTGGTTCGGCAAGTGATTCCGGAATAAGCGCGTAGTATATAATGCGGTGTCGGTGTATCGACACCGCGTTATTTATTTGTGCGAGCTTTGACGGGAGGTGTGCGTTTGCGAGCGCCCGCGGTGCGGGATGCAGCGAGCAAAAAGCACTGTGCAGCGGTCGAAATTTGCCGAGCGATAGCGAGGGGAGCAAATTTCGGGAACCGCAAACGGGAGGCTGCGGGAGGGGTTGGTTTTAACGTGTAGGGGACGGCCCCCGGACGTCCCGCAATAGGTCGGCACAAAATTTGGCGGGCTGTCGAGGCGCCAGCCCCTACGCGTGGATTGTGCGGAATTTGGCGGGCTGTCGGGGCGCCAGCCCCTACGGGTTGGTTTTAAAGTGTAGGGGAGCCGTTTCGGCT
>JAZQTE010000401.1:0-6273 GCA_045630505.1 Acutalibacteraceae bacterium
AGGGAAGTGGGTTGTACAGTATTACGCCTGCGTATGATCTAAATTTGTGTCTTAACGTGCCGAATTTTGAAAGTGTGAACGGTAAAGATATAAACGTGTGGACGGATAATGCTTCGAGTGCTGAACGGTGGTATATTCAAAACAACGGAGACGGCACGTTGCGATTTACTCCGTACTGTGCCAAAGATGATAACCGTGTTCTTCAAATCGAAGATCACGCAACGAAACCCACAGCGGAGATCTCAACGTGGAACAACAGCACCAAACAAAAATGGTACGTACAGCGCATCAATTCGCCGCAAGGCTCGGGGCTGACGCGCAAGGGTATTTACTATGTGAAGAATAAAGCAACCGGCAAATACCTCGGTGTGAGTTCCACCGGTTATACTACTCCTGCCACGGTGGGGCAGTATACCAAGGTGCAAAACGGAACACAACGGTGGATGCTGGGATATAACGAGCGCAACCACGGTCTTCTTCCCACGCTGGGGCATAACGGTTCGTTTACAATTAACCAAGCAATGGAAATAAAAGACAATACCGCGGGTGCGGGCGGAACGTTGCAAGTAGCTTCATCAACAGGTCTCGATCAGCAAACGTTCCAGATTAGGAAAACCTCGGCGGGAACGTATATAATTCTTACGGCGTGCTCGGGATATAATATGGCACTCACAGCAGGAAGTGGTACAACGGTAACAACGTCGGTTCTTGCTACAACGGGCGCCACCGATGCTCAACAATGGATTTTTGAGTCGGATGGTGATAGAACGCTGACGGCTGTTTCTTTCGGTGGCGAGTTTTTCCTAGCCCCCGACCGTTTGCCTGAACAGTATGCTGATATTAAGTTAAGCCAGCGAGCGTTTGATTTGTTCGGCTATAATGCAATTCGAAATGAAACCCCTACCTATGATGATTTTCTTTTTGATGCAGTAGAAGCTGGTGTGGTTCATTTTAGCTGTCATGGTGGGTCTGATGGGTTGCAATTCATAGAAGCAACGGGGGATAATGGTTCAAAGATTGTGAACATTACACAGAACTATGATAATAGTGATGCAAACTGTCTGGATATAAACATATTTTATGGTGGCAATTGCAAACTTGCAATATTTGATGCGTGCAGCACATATCTACCCGGAGAGAATAATGATATTTGTGATACAGCGGTGGCTAATGGTGTAGGGGCAGTGATTGGTTGGGGGCACGCTGTGCCGGAAGAAAACTTGTGGTGGTTTGAAGAATTCTATGATTATTTATTGAAAGGAAAAACCATTCAACAGGCAGTAGATTTGATGAACGATGAGCATCATTCGAACAATGACGATGATGATGATAATGATCCTTGCAGTTGTGGAAAGAAATTAGGGGATTGTTTGATGTATGATGCCCACGTTGTGGGAAACGGTAATGTTCAACTGTACGCAGGTGCGTAAATTCTATCAAAGGAGATGTGAGCATATGAAAATGTTATTTCGGCTGAAACAGATAGTACTCATCTTATTATGTTTTGTGTTACTTTCCGCATGCGTTCCTACACACGCATCTAATATAACTACCAATACGTTGTCGACAGATACGACAACCGCAACGGCATTGGGAACGACGAGTACGACCGTTGCAACAACGGCTGTGACCGCGAAAGCAACGACAACGACAACAATGGCGAAGGAAACGACAACCACGCTGCTCGCCACAACGACAGTTTCGAGAACTGCGGCAACGAGAGGTGACAGAACGGATATAAAGCTGAAGTTTGATTATGACAGCGAAAATTATGATGTTCTCCGAGGGGTTATTTTGAGAGAGTTTCCTGAAGAGAAGAACTTGGATGAATTCCGTGTTACTAAAGGGAAATATGAAGAAGGGCAATATCTGTATCAAATTGGAGCAGCATTTAGTGTGACTCTACGCCGATGGATTAATGGGTGTTCCACCGAAAATTCGTATACTTTCATATTTGATGCTAATGGAGATCTTTTCCGATTCGAATATTTCAATCCGGTTTACGATGCATCGGCAGTTAAGCCACCGAGAGTGCCGACCGAGGCCGAAATTGAGCAGGCAAAGAAAACCGAAGCGGCAAAGATTCCGGAAAATTGTATAGTGTGGAAGCAGAAAGTAAGCGTTGGCTATAGCATTTCTACAGACACATGTTCGTTTTCTGTTCAGACCCTGTATACCCACAAAGCGAATGTGGAGACGTATTTGAACGAAAACAGTCCGCTTTACGGAAAAACTCCGCCGCACGCAGCAATTGTGGGAGAGTATATTATTCCCCGTTAAAAAACAACACGGTCTAACGTTAATGGCCGCAAGGAGATGCTTCGATAGGAGCATCTCCTTTTGTGTGCAAGAATTGTCCATAAATTTGCGTGCAAAGACTTGCAAGCGGTGGGGGGAATTGTGTACAATAAAGAAAAAGCCGAGGAGGAAGCGTTATGAAATTTCCGATAGCATTACAGTTATACACTGTGCGGGACGATATGGCGAAAGACGTGGAGGCCACCCTGCGTGCCGTGAGCGAGATGGGCTACGAGGGCGTGGAGTTTGCAGGTACGTTCGGCAAGAGTGCCGAAGAACTGGCTGCGCTGTGCAAAAAGTACAACTTGGAGCCGATCTCGGCGCACGTGCCGTTTGTGGAGTTGATGGCCGATCCCGAAGGCATGATGGTGTTTTACAAAACGGTGGGCTGCCGTTTTGTGGCGATTCCGTATCTCACCGAGGAATACCGTCCCGGTAACGAGAAATTCGGTGACGTGATCGAGGGTGCGAAGCTGCTGGGCAAGGTGGCGAAAAGCTGTGGGATCACGCTGCTGTACCACAACCACGATTTCGAGTTCGTGAAGGTGGACGGCGAATACGCGTTGGATACGCTGTACCGCGAGGTGCCCGAGGAGTTCTTGAAAACGCAGCTGGACACCTGCTGGGTACGCGTAGCGGGCGAGGATCCTGCGGCGTACATTCGCAAATACAGCGGCCGCGCGCCCGTGGTGCATCTTAAGGATTTCGTGGGGCAAAAGAGCGAAAATATGTATGCGCTTATTGGTATTGCGAGCGAGGAAAAGCAAACGCAGGCGTTTGAGTTCCGTTCGGTAGGGAACGGCGTGCAGGATTTCCCTGCAATCTTGGCAGCCGCCGAGGAGGCAGGCGCCGAATGGGTCGTGGTGGAGCAGGATCGGCCGTACGGCGAGTATACGCCGATGGACTGCGCCCGTATGAGCATTGAATATTTGAACAGTTTGTAAATTCTATTGATTTTAAAAGCGGAAAGTAGTATACTGTGCAAGTATACTACTTTTCTTTTTTGAAAGGAACGATAACGATGGCCAATTTGGTGGAACGCGCCGCAAACGGGTGCGCAAAAGCAATGAAGGAATTATACGCGGATAACGTAAACGCGGTTTACGGCTTGTGCTGTTTGCTGGCAGGGAAGGATAAGGCCGCCGATATCACGGCAAGCGTGATGACGGAGGGCTACGCTGCAGCAGCGGCTGCCGGTGTGGACGAGCTTGGTTATGCCCGTTTTGTGCTGAAGGAGGCGGCGAGCCGCTGCGCGAAGCTGGTGCTGGACGGCAACGCTCCGCAAACCGATAACACCACTCCCAAAACGAAATACGTGCCGTCGGCCGCCGTGTTTAACGGCTCGGTGGAAGACGGTATGGAGCAAATGACGGCGGTGCTGGATACGCTGGCCGCCTATCCGCGCTTTGCCTACGTGGCAGCCACGGCAGGCCGCCTTACCGCCGCCGAGATCGGCGAAGCGATGGGGCAGCGTGAAGCGGTGGCTCGTTATTGCTTGGAGGTGGCGAACTACGCCGCCACCCGTGCGGCAAGCAGCGCCGTGCGCAGCGATCAAGTGATCTCGCTGTTCAAAAAATACACCGAGGAGCAGGTGCTTCCCACGGCGGTAAGCGCCGCGTGCGAGCAATATATTGCCCAAAACCAAAAGAAGGACGTATCCTTCTTAAAATGGCTGATCCCTGCGGCCACGGCAGCATTGGCTGTGATCGTGCTCATCGTGCTGTGGGCCACGGGTGTGTTTGGTAACAGATTTACCAGCGTTACCGGCACGTCGGGCGATGGCAGCGGCAACAAAAAGCCTATCACCAATGCCGACGTGAAAGAGGAGCTTTCCATCGACGTTACCAAGGTGTATTATGCGGATATCGATATTAAGGATTACGGTACCATCACGCTGAAGCTGGAGCCGCAATCCGCGCCCATCACGGTGAATAACTTTGTGGAGCTGGCGAACAAGGGCTTCTACGACGGCCTGACCTTCCACCGCATTATGGCCGACTTTATGATGCAAGGCGGCGATCCGCAGGGAACGGGTATGGGCGGTTCGGACAAGGAGATCGTGGGCGAGTTTACGAACAACGGCTACGATAATCCGCTCAAGCATACGCGCGGCGCTATCTCGATGGCGCGTTCGGGCGATCCCAACAGCGCCAGCTCGCAGTTCTTCATCGTACACCAGACCAGCCCGCATCTCGACGGCAGCTACGCGGTGTTTGGTTACGTGACCGAGGGTATCGACGTGGTGGACGCCGTGTGCGAGGACGCCCGTCCCATCGACGATAACGGCAGCATCGCCAGAAGCGAGCAGCCCGTCATTACCAGTGTAAAAATTCGTATGCCTTAACACGCAGCCCGATGCAGAGCATCGGGCTGTTTTATATTTTTCTTGCAACTCACCGGATTTTATGATACACTGACTCTGTATGGGAGGGAATCCGTATGAATTGTGCCGATAAATTCTTGGAATTATATAAGCGCGAGCCCGAGGGCGTGGCGTTTTGTCCGTATCGTGTGTGCCCCATCGGCGCGCACAGCGACCACCAGTTTGGCAAGGTGACGGGGCTGGCGATCGACAAGGGCATCCACATTGCCTACGCCACTAAAAAGTCGGGTATCGTGGAACTGTCGTCCTTCCAGTTTGAGCGACGTGCACAATGGCACGTGCAATCCGTGTTTGCGGAAAAGCAGAACGACTGGGCCGACCATCTGCGCGGCGCCACCATCGCTTTGTCCAAACGGTATCCGTTAAAGGTGGGCTTATGCGGCGTCATTCAAGGCACGCTCCCCATCGGCGGTTTGTCCTCGTCGGCGGCGGTGATTCTGGCGTTTCTGTCGGCGTTGTGCAAGGTGAACGGTATTGCCCCCTCGCCGCATGAGCTGATCATGACGGCGCTGGCTGCCGAAAACGATTACGTGGGCGTGGCGTGCGGTAAGCTGGATCAGTCCTGCGAGGTGTATTCTAAAAAAGATCATTTATTATATCTCGACACGCTGGACGACAGCTACGAGCTGATCCCCACGCATCCTGCAATGAAGCCGTACCGTATCGCGGTATTTTTCTCGGGCGTGGAACGCTCGCTTGCAGGCAGCAAGTTCAATATGCGTGTGGACGAATGCCGTTCCGCCGCTTACGCACTGCTGGCGTTTGCAGGGATGGAATACGGCAAGTTTAAGGAATCGGCGCTGCGTCAGGTGCCCGTGGAGGTGTATCACCGATACAAGGATCGCTTGCCCGAAAACTTTGCCAAGCGTGCCGAGCATTGGTACACCGAATACGAGCGTGTGCAAAGAGGTGCCGAAGCGTGGCGCCACGGCGATATCGAGGAGTACGGGCGGTTGTCGTTCGAAAGCGGCCGTTCCTCCATTGAAAATTGGGAAACGGGCTCCGACGAGCTGAAGACGTTATACGATATTATGACACGAACCGACGGCATCTACGGCGGCCGTTTTTCGGGTGCCGGTTTCAAGGGATGCTGTATGGCACTCATTGATCCGTCGTTTGAAGATTCCATTACCGAGAAGGTCACACGAGAATACCTGCAGGCGTTCCCGAATTTGAAGGACAAGTTCTCGGTGCATATTTGTGAAAGTGCGGATGGTTTACAATGAAATGTTTAATTTTAGCGGCGGGCTACGCCACACGGTTGTATCCGCTTACCGAAAATTTCCCCAAGCCGTTGCTCAAGGTGCAGGACCGTGCGATTTTGGATTGGCTGGTCGATGATATCGACCGTTTGGGCGCCGTGGATGAATACGTGGTCATCTCCAACCACAAGTTCGCTGCGCAGTTTTCCGAATGGGCGGCCACCAAAACGCAGAAGGTCACCGTGGTAGACGACGGCACCTCCACCAACGAAACCCGTTTGGGTGCGGTGAAGGATATTCAATACGCCATTGATACGCTGGGGCTGGACGACGATATGCTGGTGATCGCAGGGGATAACCTGCTGGATTTCAGCCTGACGGCGTTTATCT
>JAZQTE010000402.1:0-1153 GCA_045630505.1 Acutalibacteraceae bacterium
CAAGCTGCTCGAAAAGGCTTCGCTGTTCGACGTCTACCAAGGCGCACAGATCGCCGCCGGTAAAAAGAGCGTGGCCTACAATCTGTTGTTCCGTTCGGCGGAAGGCACGCTGTCGGATGCGGAAATTGATCCCGCTATGCAGAAAATTATGAAAAAGCTGGCGGCGCTCGGCTGCGAATTGCGCGCCTAACAGCACATTTGTTCGATTGGTACTTGCATTTTTGCAAATTATCCCGTATACTAGGAATGTACCCTACTAACAGGAGGTAACCGAATATGTTGGATAAAACAATGACGTTTTCGCTCAACGGCGATAAAGAACAAGAAATGAAGCAGGTCATCACGACGGTGTACGACGCACTGAAGGAAAAGGGCTACAACCCCATCAATCAGCTCGTCGGCTACATTCTGTCGGAGGACCCCACCTTCATCACCACCCACAACAACGCGCGCAGTCTGGTGCGTAAGGTGGATCGTGATGAATTGCTGCGCGTTATGGTGCGCACCTATTTAAACGACAAATAAGGAGTGATCCCCGTGGCAGAGAAAAAAGAAACCCTGCTCACCTATAAAGACCGTCCGCTCGTGCGTAGCGGCAACACGCTGTACTACGGCGATATGTCCGAACGCTGCGTGATCGTGTTTCAGGTGCTCTCCACCAAAACGGTGGGCGAGCTCACCGTGGCCGACCGCGTGCTGGTACAGCTGATGCTCACCGATCCCGAGGTGCGTATGAAAGACCGCGTGCTCAAAAAGAGCGAGAAAAACGGTCTGTACAACGCCATGGACCTCGGCAGCGCTTGGCTGGAGCGCGAACTCAAGGCCTAACAACCCAAAGCACCCCTCACACGCTGAGGGGTGCTTTTTTGTATCCGCACAAGCCACAATCAGCACCTACAATCTAACATCAACACCGTAGGGGCCGGCGCCTCGACGGCCCGCCATAGCCTCCCCTGTGCAAGGGGAGGTGTCAGCCGTTAGGCTGACGGAGGGGTTGCCACCACTCGCACAAACTAATTTCTTCGTGTGTAGAGGCGGCGTTTCGCCGCCCGTTTTGATTTCCGCAAACCACGTGGGAGCCAAAATTTGCACACCCCCCACGGGAGGGCACAGAGGCCCTCCCCTACAATCTTCGTTCGTGTTCGTAGGGGAG
>JAZQTE010000403.1:0-5849 GCA_045630505.1 Acutalibacteraceae bacterium
GTCAGCGAGGACTGAGGGAGAGATAACGAAAACAACCCCTCCGTCATTTGCTTCGCAAATGCCACCTCCCCTTGCACAGGGGAGGCTTGATGTCGCTCCGCTCTTTTATCTTCCCCCAGTAGAACTGGGGGTTATTTCCACGCCTAAAGGCACCAACAAAAAAAGCTGTGTAGAAACCTTCTACACAGCTTTTTGTATTGCTTTCGCTTATTTTCAGCTGAGCGCTTTGTCCTCATTGCTGCCTGCGCCGCAGCATTTTTTGTATTTCTTGCCGCTGCCGCAGGGACACGGATCGTTGCGGCCGACTCGCTGCTCGGCAGTCTTGCGCACGGTGCGCGGTGCGGCGGTGCCGTCACCCGAAGCGCCCACCTCTTTCATCACGGCGGTGCGGCGGAACTGCGGACGGCGCTCCACCGATACCGTGAGCAGCATACGGGCCGTATCCTCACGGATACCGTCCACCATTTCTTCGAACATATCGAAGCTTTCCTTGCGGTACACCACCACGGGATCCTGCTGTGCATAGGCGCGCAGGCCGATGCCTTGGCGCAGATCGTCCATCGCATCCAAGTGATCCATCCAGTGCATATCCACTGCACGCAGCAGCAGCGTGCGCTCGGCATCACGCGTCAGCTCGGTGCCTGCCACGGCTTCCAGCTGCTCAAGCTTCGCCATGGCACGGTCGAACAATTCGTCACACAGCTCCGAAGGCTCGATATCCTCCTGCTCCTGCGGCGTATAACGGAAGGAGCGTTCGTCTGCCAGCCAACCGTTATAGTAGGCACGCAAGCCGTCCAAGTTCCATTCCTCGTGCGTTTCGCCTGCCGTATACCGTGCCACGTTGTTTTCGATGGAGGAACGGATCATCCCCACCACCGCATCGTGCAGGTTTTCGCCGTCCAGCACCTGATTGCGCTGTGCGTAGATCACCTCACGCTGACGGTTCATAACATCGTCGTATTCCAGCACGTGGCGGCGCGCGGCGAAATGCTGCTCCTCCACCTGCTTTTGCGCCGATTCGGCCAGCTTGCCGAACATTCTCACGTCGATATGCTCGCCCTTTTCACGGAACATTGCCTTCAGCGTACCGAGAGCGCCCATATTCGCATACAAGCGGAAGATCTCGTCCTCCAGCGACAGATAAAACCGCGAAGCACCGGGATCGCCCTGACGGCCTGCACGGCCGCGCAGCTGGTTATCGATACGGCGTGATTCGTGGCGTTCGGTACCGATGATGAAAAGTCCCCCTGCCGCTTTCACGGCTTCCTCGTCGGGACGGATCTCATCACGGTATTTTTTCGTCAGCTCACGGAAGGTGCGGCGCGCCTCCAGCAGCTCCTCGTTATCGGTATCGCCAAAGCCGTCGGCCAAAGCGATCAGCTCCTCGGCAAAGCCCAAGCGCTCCATTTCGGCCTTGGCCAAATACTCGGCGTTACCGCCCAGCTTAATATCCGTACCGCGCCCTGCCATATTGGTGGCAATGGTGACGGCGCCGGGCTTACCTGCCTGCGCCACGATGGCGGCTTCCTTTTCGTGCATTTTGGCATTGAGAACTTGGTGCGGCACGCGATGCGCCTTCAGCATTCGCGACAGCACCTCGGATTTTTCAATGGACACCGTGCCCACCAGCACGGGCTGACGGCGGAGATAGCATTCCTTGATCTGCTCGATCACGGCTTCAAACTTCTCCACCTCGTTTTTATACAGCACGTCGTTGTAGTCAATACGCGCCACGGGACGGTTGGTGGGAATTTCGATCACGTCCAGATCGTAGATCTGACGAAATTCCGCTTCCTCGGTGAGCGCCGTACCCGTCATACCCGACAGCTTTTTATACATACGGAAGAAATTTTGGTACGTCACGGTGGCGATGGTGCGACTTTCCTGCTCCACCACCACGCCCTCCTTGGCTTCGATGGCTTGGTGCAAGCCCTCGCTGTAGCGGCGTCCAGGCATCAAGCGCCCCGTGAAGGTATCCACGATGATCACGTGGCCGTCCTTCACCACGTAGTCCACGTCACGCTTCATAATGCCGTGAGCGCGAATGGCTTGGTTAATGTGATGCAGCAGCGTCACGTTATCGGGATCCATTAGGTTTTCCACACCAAACGCCGCTTCCGCCTTTTGCACGCCTGCCTGCGTGAGCGTGACGGTGCGCGCCTTTTCGTCTACGATATAATCGCCGTTTACGGTATCCTGATCGGTTTTTGCATCGGTTTCACGCACGCGGTGCGCCCGTAAAAATTTTGCAAACCGATCCACCTGCTCGTACAACCGCGAGGATTTTTCGCCCACGCCCGAAATGATGAGCGGCGTGCGCGCTTCATCAATAAGAATGGAGTCCACCTCGTCCACCACCGCAAACGCATAGCCGCGCTGGCTGCGCTGCTCCTTGGAGAGCGCCATATTGTTACGCAGGTAATCAAACCCCACCTCGCTGTTGGTCACGTAGGTGATATCGGCGGCGTAGGCTGCCTTGCGCTGCTCGGGATCCAGCCCGGCAATCACCAAGCCGACCGACAGCCCCATAAACCGAAACACCTTGCCCATCCACTCGCTGTCACGGCGAGCCAGATATTCGTTCACGGTCACGATATGCACGCCCTCACCCGTGAGTGCGTTTAAGTAGGCAGGCAGCGTGGCTACCAGCGTTTTACCTTCACCCGTTTTCATTTCCGCAATGCGGCCTTGGTGCAGCACGATACCGCCGAGCAATTGCACGGGGAACGGACGCAGCCCCAACACACGGTCGCACGCCTCACGGCACGCCGCAAACGCCTCCACCAAAATGTCGTCGAGCGATTCGCCCATCGCCAAACGGTCACGCAAACGGGCGGTTTCTCCCCGTAATTCCTCGTCACTCATCGCACGGCAGCGATCTTCCAATGCCAAGATCGCGTCGCAAAGCGGCTGAATGCGCTTTACCTCGCGTTGGCTGTAATTGCCGAATAAGGCTTTTATCAAACCCATATCGTCACCTCATGTATCATACTCCTTATCAGTATACCACAAAATGACTGTCGATACAAGCAGAATTTGTGCAAACACAAACCAACCCCGTAGGCGCGGGGTTTCCCCGCCCGTCAAAATTTGCACAATCCCCACGGGAGGCGCAACGCCTCCCCTACAAATAACCCTCAAATTCGCACAAACCAATTACGGGCTGTCGTGGGCGCCAGCCCCTACAATCCTAATTCGTATGCGTAGGGGACGTAGCGAAGCGGCACTCGCGGTAGTGAATGACAGTCCGGTGGACTGTCAGAGCCGCGAGTGGACCGAGCCGCAGCGAGACCGCCTCGACGGCCCGCCAAAATTCGCACAAACCTTGCGGGAGGGCACAGAGGCCCTCCCCTACGGATAACCCATAATTTTGTGCAACCCCGTCGGGGGCTGCGTTCTTAAAAATGCGTGCTGTCGGTGGGATTGTTCACGATGCCGAAGCCGACGAGCACCGGCAACAGCGTATCGAGCAGGCCGTTCACCGTGTCGCTGATATCCACACCGACAAATTCCTTAACGCAAAACACAACGAGCGCCGCCAGCGACAACCACAGCGCCCACGACTTAAAACGCGAACCGATAATCTGTTTTATCTTCTCCATAACTCTCTCCTATTTCATCAGCAACGCCAGCAGTGCGCCGATGACAGCTCCTGCGGCGGCCTTGATCGCACCGCCGATGACGGCGTTCCACCGATTGGCAGGCACTGTCAGCAGCCCCTTCACGTCTTTTTTGATCTCGCGCACGTCGGCATCCATATCCGATTGCTTTTGGGCGATGATCGCCACCGATTGCACCAGCTCGGTCATCTCGCCCTGCTTTTTCTCCACCTCGTCCAGCCGATGCGTGTTGGATTTCGCGCGGCTCTCCACGTCGGAAAGGCGATGCTCCAGCCTCACCTCGTCCATACGCTACACCTCCGTGATCTCCATCTGCACGCCGTCGATGGCGCTGCCGAACACGCCTGCGTAGCCGTCACCCGTGGCATCCGCCGTACCCGTACACCACTGATGCCAATCGGGCGTTTTCAGCGAGGTGACACGGTAACGAAGCTCGTAGCCCTCGGCGTCCTTCAGCCGCATCTGCAGCGCATCAATGGGCTTGCCGCGCACGCCTGCGTGGCTCTTTTTACTCGTCACCCACGGCAGCCAACCGCCGCCCAGCTCGTGCACACGGTATTCCGCCACACCGCAGGCAGGGCGCACCTCCACGGCGGATACCGCCTTGCCGAAAATGCCGGCATACCCGTTGCTGCCCTCGCCGCAGTTGGTCACACGGGGCAGCCAGCGGCCGCCCACGTGGGTGCGGTAGGCGACGTTGATACGCTTCGGTACGGGCAGGTCGGCGGTCAGATACGGCGTGGGATCGATTTTCACGCCGCCCCTTCGCACCTCAAAATGCAAATGCGTGCCGAAGCTGCGCCCCGTGTTGCCCATTGTCCCCAGCACCTGCCCTGCCGCCACCTGCTCGCCGAGCTTCACGCTCACCGAGGCCAGATGCGCATACAGCGTTTCCACCCCGTTGCCATGGTCGAGCTTGACACAGTTGCCGTAGCTTTTGTTCCCCGTGCTGTTTTTATTGTTCTTCTGCCCCGTTTGGCAGAAGGTCACCACCCCTGCGGTGTGCGCAATCACCGGCTCGGTGAGATGATTTTTCCCCAGATCCACCGCCCGATGCGTGGCCTTAAAGCCCTGCGTGATGCGGTTTTTCCCGTGCTTTAGCACTCGGCTTTTCAAAGCGCCACCGCCTCTCGCTCCGCTTGAATTTTCGCCGCTTCGGCATCGGTGATCTCCGTCCAGTTATCGGCAGCATCGCCACTGCCGAGGTAGACCTCCTTGCCGAAGGTCGTGCCGTTCGTCAGCGTCATACCCTCGGCGGCGGTCAGTTTAATGCGTGTGATCGTTTCCTGCTTCATCGCTTTTCCTCCTTATGCCAGCGCGATCGTCCAGTTCGGCTTGGATGCCGCCAGCGTTTCCCATTCTTCGGTGGTGAACGCCGCCTCCACGGCGGATTTTTTTAGCGTTAGCGTTTTGCCGCTTGCCGTGTCACCCAGCGCCGCCACCACGCTTTCAATACTCGCACGGGATAACGGACACCATTTCATATTCACATTGCTCTCTTTAGCGATACCCTCAAACACAACGTCTGTAAGCGAAGTGCAGTTTTCAAAGGTATTAGTCAGGTTATAGTTATAGCCACTCTGCTTGAGTATGACTTTTTCAATGCTTTGCAGCTTCGTTGCGCCTGAAAATATATACGAGTTGTTTCCGTCACCTAAAAAGCTGATAACCGGTGCGTGTGTGATTTCACTGTCGGTAAACAAATACGACATACCACTGTTTGTCATCATTTGCGAAAAATCCAGCGTGACGCCCTGCTGTTTTAAAAGTCCAGCCAAGTCGGTAATTTTAGAACCGGCAAACATATATTTGCCTTTGGACACGATCAAATCGTGCTTCGGCTTAAAGTTTTCGTCGTTCGTCCACACGCCGAAGCACGAGGTGTAGTCGGTTTTGGCGCCGCCGTTTTGCAGATGCTCCCAGAACTCGTCCTCCGCCTGCTGCCTGCCAAACTGTGCGCCGATATCGAAGCCGTTTTGCTCACCATCGACCACACCCAGCCCGTATCCCCGCTGAAACCCTGCTTCCTCGCTTATCGTTTTGGTTTCGTCGATGTTGGCAGGAAGGCAGGAAATATCGGGCGCAGGCACTGCCAATACGGCGTTGCACTCGTCCAGCGTAGCCGTCAGGCTGTCGCGAACCGCCAACAGATCGTCCCGTATGCTCATACGCCCACCACCTGTCGAATATTGTCGATGATCCCGATAAGCGCCTTCAACTCCTCCAGCG
>JAZQTE010000404.1:0-8740 GCA_045630505.1 Acutalibacteraceae bacterium
ACCACCAGGCCCTCTGCGTTTCGGGCTGCACGACCTATGGTCTGGATCAAGCTGGTTTCCGAGCGCAGGAAGCCCTCTTTATCCGCATCCAAAATGGCAACCAGGCTGACCTCCGGCAGATCCAAGCCCTCACGGAGCAGGTTAATACCGATCAGTACGTCAAATTCGCCAAGTCGCAGATCGCGAATGATCTGCATACGCTCGATCGTATCGATATCGTGGTGCATATACCGCACACGAATGCCCACGTTTTCAAAATACGCGGTCAGATCCTCCGCCATTTTCTTGGTAAGCGTTGTCACCAGCACACGCTCTTGCCGCTCCACACGGGTGCGGATCTCACCGAGCAGATCGTCGATCTGCCCTTCCACGGGACGCACCGAAATTTCGGGATCGGGCAAGCCCGTGGGACGAATCACCTGCTCCACGGGCGCACCGCTGCGGTTTAACTCAAAATCGCCCGGCGTGGCGCTCACAAACACCGCTTGATTTACACGGGTGTAAAATTCATCAAAATTCAGCGGACGGTTATCATAGGCACTGGGCAGACGAAAGCCGTAATCCACCAGATTCGCCTTGCGTGCGTGATCACCGCCGTGCATACCGCGCACCTGCGGCAGCGTTACGTGAGATTCGTCCACAAATAACAAATAATCCTCGGGGAAATAATCCAGCAGCGTAAACGGCGTTGCCCCCGGCTCACGCCCCGAAAGCACACGGGAATAGTTTTCGATCCCCTTACACATACCGATCTCGCGCAGCATTTCCATATCGTAACGGGTACGTTGTAAAATGCGTTGAGCCTCCAGCAGCTTGCCCTCGGCCTTAAATTCCTCCACCCGCTGCACCAGCTCACGGTCGATCTCCGCAAGCGCCGTTTCCAGCTTTTCGGGCGGCACGATATAGTGTGAGGCAGGATAAATGGCAATATGCCCCAGCTGCCCCTTCACTTCGCCCGTTAAGGGGTTCACTTCACTTAAACGGTCGATCTCGTCACCAAAAAATTCCACGCGAATCACGGTATCGTTGGAATAGGCAGGGAAGATCTCCACCACGTCGCCACGCACGCGGAACTTGTTACGCACGAAATTCACGTCGTTGCGCTCGTACTGCAGCTCCACCAAGCGCAGCAGCAATTCGTCGCGCTCCTTTTGCATACCGGGGCGCAACGAAATGATCATGTTGCGGTAATCGATGGGATTACCCAAGCTGTAAATGCAGGATACGCTGGCCACGATGATCACGTCACGCCGCTCCGACAGCGCCGAGGTGGCCGAGTGCCGCAGCTTGTCGATCTCGTCGTTGATCGCCGAATCCTTTTCAATGTACGTATCGGTCGTCGGCACGTACGCCTCGGGCTGATAATAATCGTAATAAGATACAAAATACTCCACCGCGTTGTTGGGAAAGAATTCTTTAAATTCTGAACACAGCTGTGCGGCGAGGGTTTTATTGTGAGCGAGAACCAGCGTGGGCTTGTTCACCTGCGCGATCACGTTCGCCATTGTAAACGTTTTGCCCGAGCCCGTAACACCCAGCAGCGTTTGCTCGCGTTTACCGCTGTTAATGCTTTTCACAAGCGCTTCGATGGCCTGCGGCTGGTCGCCCGTTGGCTTGTACGGCGCGTGCAGTTCGAATTTTTCCACCCGTTCTCACTCCCCTCGTCTATGGTTATCAGCAATTAAATGTCTACCGTATACGCTTCATCGATCAGCACGTAGTTTACACCGTGCGCCTTGGCCATCGCCAGCACGGCGGCGTTATCCTGCAGCACGGCCTCGACGGTGCAATCGTCATCCAAGCGCTGCTCAATAACGTTAGCGTACCCAGTAATATCGTCAAAATGACGGCGAATGTAGTTTTCGCTCATTACCAAACAGTAATAGTTTATCTGTTTAAGGTATTCTTCTTCAAAATCCTTTGCCCAATCAAACGGGATATAGCAACCCTCGATAATGAGATTTTGCTTGTTTTCAATGGCCGTCTTGGCTATTTCCCTCACGATGGGCCACAAATACGCGGTGAGCTCATCGTCGGGACTCAGCGGTGTAAGCGCCGTTTGCCCGCTGCGGATAAGCCCCATCTTCAAATGGTCGATGGACAAATACGGATAGTGATATTTTTCAAGCAAGCGTTGTGCGGTTGCCGTCTTCCCCACGTGTGACGCACCGGCAATCAAAATCACCATTACTATCCCTCCAACAGCCCATATTTAATACAGTATAACACAATCCTTCGTATAAGTAAATAAAAAGCCGCCGATTTTTGCGATTCTACTTTTCCGCCGCTTATTGACTTGCAGAAAATTCTGTGCCGTGGTATACTGATTACACTATCCGTTGTGAGGTGCATCGCATTGAAAAAAATATTGCTTATCGGCGATTCCATTCGTATGGGATACGATAAATATGTGAAATTGGCACTTGAAGACTGTGCCGAGGTGTATTACCCCGAAGAAAACTGCCGTTTTACGCCGTTCGTGCTGCGGTATCTGCACGATTGGCTGGGGCGCAGCGGCTTCGGTGAGGATACGGATTGCCTGCATTGGAACGCAGGACTGTGGGATATGCTGAATCTGTTTGACGACGGCCCCACCGTGCCGATTGACATGTACGAGCAATATCTGCACCGCATCTGCCGCCGCATTCAGCGGTTCTTCCCCAAAGCGCAGGTGATCTTTGCCACCTCCACACCCGTGGACGAAGCAGGCTATACCCGACCGCAGGACGTGATGCGTGAAAACCGCGTGATCGAACAGTACAACGAGGTAGCGGTGAAGGTGGTCACGCAGTACGGCTTCCACGTAAACGATCTGTATGCGTTCCTCAAGGATGCACCGCCGCACTGGCATTCCGATAAAACGCACTACTACACCAAGGACGCCACCAAGGCGCTCACCGAAAAGGTGGTTTCGGCCATTGCCGAGCATATCGACGTTACGCCGAAAGACATTGATTATACCACCTTCTTCCCCGAAAACAAAAAGGAGATTGGTTTTTAAACCAATCTCCTTTTTCTATGTTTTGCAATTAGAAAAATACGCTCTTTGCCTTTTCCTTGATCTCCTGCGAGGCAACGAATGGAATGCGCGTGGTATACCCGTTTTTCGCGGCGACGATCTTCTTGGTGGGCCAAGCAAAAATATCGCGATTCCATTGGTCGATGGTATCGTTATACAGTTCTCTTGCCGCCGTGATCTCACGCTGCAGATACATATTTTGCTGCATAGCATCGGCGATCTCACGATGCGCTGCCAAATCGGGATAATTCTCCACCGCCACGTTCACGCTGCGTGCAATGGTTTCGAGCTGACTGCCGATTTCGTTACGGGCGGCGTCGGAATCGGCGGTACCCGAACGGTATTTGGCAATATTCTCGAACGTGCTTTTATCGAGGTCGATCGCCTTATCCAGCAAACGGGCGCAGTTTTGAAGCACCATCACGCGTTGCTCCAAATAGTTATCGATCTGCGAGGCGTTGCGCTGAATCTTCTGCTGCAGTTGGTCGAAATGCTTTTGAGCGTTGATTTTCATAAACAAAAAGATCACGCCGGGGAGAATGCCGCACACCCACAGCAGAATTTCGAAAAGCTTGGAGCCGAAGCCAACCTCGGCAGGAAGCTTTTTCACGATAACGTTGGTATCTAAGCCTTCTTCGCGTACTTCGGGATTGAGTTCGTCTAATTGATTTGCCATAACTGTCTTCTCCTTTTATTTATTTTCTGCCATACACAAGCCGTTGCGTGCAGCGATCGTCTTTTTGCCGCTTGCAACGCTGTTTGCAAACACGTAAAAATGATTTGTTGCTTCCAGCGGAAGGTATTCGTCCCACTCCACGGGAACGTTGTGAAACCGTCCGTCACCGCCGTATACCGAAACGATATCCACCCGCTTGGCAATATCGTACGAATAGGCGGTAATGCGCATTTCGTCGGTACCGTTATCCGTTGAAACGAAGGTCGATTTTACGATCGGCGGCGTTTTGGTTTCGGGATGCACGACGTAGCCTCGATCCGCAGCGTTCGCCAAGACCTCGCATTCCTTCAACGAATACGTTTGCTCGTATGCAGGAATCGGCTTTAGAGAATGCACGGGGCGTTCTTGATACAGCGGAATGGAAAGCAACGGTGCAAAATCGAAATACACCGCTTTAAAGAATTCGGCGTTCTTGTTTATGAAATTCTCTTTAATCTGATCAAAGGCGTACGATGCGTAGGCCCCTGCCGACAGCTTCAACGCGCGCCCTTGGCTGTGGTTAGACACGATACGATTGGTTCGGCGCTGCTTAATAAAATGAAAATCGTCGCCGTATCCCGTTTGAGAAAGCAGCAGCTCCACCATATTGGTTTGCGCAAGCGGCGTAAACAGCGTGCGGAATTCCACCTCGTCGGTTCGGTCCAGTGCGTCGAACAGTACCTCGAAATCCGAATTGGACATGGCCGTAAAATCGTCGTTTTCGCGAAGGGCCTCCTCCGTTTTGCGTTGCAGCTTCCGTTCGCCGCGCCGTACGATACGTTCGATCTCGCGCTCGCTCTTTTGCTCCAGATGCGTAGCGTCCCGTGTGAATGAGAGCTCAGGCCCGCCCTGCGCACAGTAATTCAGCACCACCTGCGTATGGTAGAACGGCTTAGGCTTGGTAACGGTGGCGTGCAGCGTTTCGCTCCGAAAACGGGTGCGCGTGCGCCCCTCGCTGTCGCGATACGTTTCCGTCCACGAAATCGTCTTATATCCGTGATACACCTCCGTGCCCATCGTATGTATCAGCTTGTTTTCGAATAAAAACGGATTGTCGTTATATCGCCCCGACAGCACGTCTAACGTGGATTGTTCGCTTTCGTTATACTCGCAGAAATCGTAGTTGAGCTTCATATCGATTTCTTGCTCCACGGAAAACTGCTCGGCAAAGGAAACCAACGGCATCACCGATTCGATGAGCGTGAGTGCCTGCCTATCGGTAAAGGAGCCGTTAAGCGGCGCCATCTGGCGTTGCGCTTCGGCAAGCAGCTCCTCGGCCTTGGCATCTGCGTGGGCAAGCTCTTCGCGCAGCGCTTTGATCTTTGGCGTGATCTTAAAGATCACCAACGGTATCAGCACCACGGAAATACACGCAAGTACCCGCCAAAACCGCCGCCAATTCAGTTTCTTTTTCAGCTTTCTCGCCGTGCTTTTTTGCTCGTTATACAGCCGCACCGTTTCACGGTTCCGCTCCGCATCCACGCCCGACTGCCGAACCAACTGTTCAAACATCTGCGCCGTGTTTTGCAAGTGAAGCTCCTTCAGCCTTTTCTCGTACTCCTCAAGCGGCTCGAAAATCACCGAGTTCACACACCCACCTCCCTCTGTTCAACAGTATATACCATATTTCGACCGCTGTAAACTACATTCGAAACTTTTTCGTTCTCGCGCCCCTTGCGGTTCGGTTTAAACGGTGATATACTTAAACTGCTTTGGGAGGTGTTTGAATATGATTTTTGCAAACGATACTCGCTTTTTAGGTATCAGTGATTCCGAAACGTTGCAAAACGCCATTAACGCCGCTGCGAAGGATCCGTCGCACACCGTATGCATCCCTGCGCGCGATAACGGTGTGTGGAATGTTGATAAAGCGCTTCTTCTTCCCTCCGATATCACGGTGATACTGGATAACTGCCACCTGCGGCTGGCCGATACTGTGTACGATAATCTTTTCCGCAACCGGAATATGTATACCGACAAAGGCGAACAGCGCAAAATTCGCCTCATCGGCCGCGGGAAAGCCGTGCTGGACGGCGGCGGCCCAAACGACCTCACCGAACTTAATTCGGAGAAAGAGGGGCGTCCGCACGTGCGCGCCAACAACCTCATTCTTCTCCACCACGTAACCGACTACGTTATTGAAAATATCACCTGCCGTAACCTGCGTTACTGGGCAATCAACCAGATCGCCTGCACCCACGGCCGCCTCTCCGACATTCATTTCGAAAGCGGCCCCTACGGGCGTAACCAAGACGGTATTAATTTCCGTACCGGCTGCTCGCATTGCTTGGTAGAAAACATTACGGGCCAAACGGGCGACGATACGGTGGCTCTCTCCTCCTTCCCTTGCGGAAGCGACGGAGCCTTTCTCCCTGCCGATTTCACGCCCGATATCCACGATATCATCATCCGCAACGTGTACGCCTGCACCCATCAAACCTTGGTGGCTATGCGTGTTTCCGACGGCGCCCAATTATATAATATCACGGTGGAAAACATTCGTGACAACGGCGGCAACTACCGTCCGTGGGGGGCGGTACGCATTGGCGAAAACGCCTATTTCCACAACCGCCCCGCCATCCAAGGGGATATTCACGATATTGCGGTAAACGGCGTGCACTCTCTTGCCAAGGGTACCGTATTCCTCAATATGGCGTTAAAGGATGCCACCATTCGCAACGTGTATGCAGGCGGCACTTCGATGTATGCCGTATCCACGTTTTATCCCTCCACGTTTTCTCCCGAAGAAGAAACCGACGTAACGTGCAACGGCGTCACACTGGAAAACGTGCTTTTTGAAAACGTAGACTACCGCGGCACGGCAGACCACGGCGACGATTTGGTCCTCACGGCGGTCGGTTCGGATTTCCACGGTGCCGCTTTTGATTTCCGCTGTATGCGCGAAACGGATACGTTTACAAACGTTGTTTGCCGAAACGTCACCCGGCGCGAGGGCGCTGAACAATTGGTTTCCGCCCGTCCACTTAATATTACCTTTGAATAAGCAAAAAGAGCCGATGCTTGGCATCGGCTCTTTTTTATTTGTGTTCCGCAAAATATTCGCTCGGCGTGCAACCAAAATGGTTATGAAAATCGCGGTAAAACGTGCGCATAGACGTGAATCCGCTTTCCATGGCACAGTGGGTAAGATCGCCTTTTCCTTCGCGCAGCAAATGAATGGCGTGGCGCAGGCGTGTTGCCACCAGATAATGTCCCAGCGTAATGCCGAAGCAGGATTTGAAATACCGCGCCAAATAACTTTGGCTGTAACCGAATTCCTTGGCAATGTTCGCCGGTGACGTATCCTTAAACCGTTCGGCAATATGGAACAAAAGCCGCGACGCCAGTGCATTATCTACGGGACGCTGACTTTCCTCCAGCCCGATATGCTCGATGATCGTGCCAAGCAGCAAATACAGATATCCCGTTCGGTTTATCGGATTTTCGTTGGGATCCTTTATTCTATCATAATAGGTTTTTAACGTGTCATACGCCGTGCGATCGGTGATATACGGCGTTTTGAGATGCTTTCCCTTCACCAATGTCACAAAATCCTCACACAAATGTAACGGGATCAGCAGCACCGACGAGCGCGACGCACTCGGTGTGGAATAGGCGTGCGTATCGTACGGCAACGCCACTGATACCTGCCCTGCCTGCAGGCGACACGGGTGGCCGCTCACAAACATATCCATTTCGCCTTCGTCCACAAAATAGATTTCAATTTGAGAATGAAATTGGAACAAGCATTTATCGTTGCGATACCGCCATTGACGGATTTCCGTTTGCCGCTCGCGTTCGATATTAAACCTCGGTTCCATACGCCACCTCCGAAAAAGCAGATTTTGGCACAAAATAAGCACTTTCTTCCCTTTTATTGTACAAAATCAACTTTACAATGTCAAGATGTTGCACTACACTTTCGCCACATATAAATATTTTTAATTTCCATATATCGGGGGTTGACAATACGCCCCTCTGTATGTATAATTGTATACAATTATACAGCAAGCATTGATTTGCCCCGAAAGGAGAGTATGGCCGTGCTGGAATTATCCAACCACACCAACCTACTGGAACAAAAATCGTATCGTTATTCCCTGCAAGACGTAGCGGAGCCGCAGTTGTACCGTGATATTTACAGTTACGATACCGTGCCGAAGGTGCCGTTTAACCACCGTCGTGTGCCAATGGGGATGCCGCACGAAATTTGGATCACCGACACGTCGTTCCGTGACGGACAGCAATCCGTGGAGCCGTATTCGGTGGAACAGATCGTAAAATTATATCAACTGCTCAACAAGCTGGGCGGGCCGTACGGCATTATTCGTCAAACGGAAATGTTCGTATACAGTAAGAAGGATCGGCTGGCCTTGGAAAAATGCCAAGAATTGGGTTTGAAATTTCCCGAGATCACCACATGGATACGCGCCAGTAAAGAAGATTTTAAGCTGGTTCACGATCTCGGAATCCGTGAAACGGGTATTCTGGTGAGCTGTTCGGATTATCATATTTTCAAAAAGCTGAAAATGACGCGTAAGCAAGCTATGGAGCATTATTTAGCCACCGTCGCACAAGCCTTCGAGGCCGACGTTATGCCGCGATGTCATTTAGAGGATATTACCCGCGCCGATTTCTACGGCTTCGTGGTACCTTTTGTGAATGCGTTAATGGATATGAGCCGCAAGGCAGGTATTCCCGTGCGCATTCGCGCGTGTGACACTATGGGATACGGCGTGCCGTATTCCGAAGTGGCCCTTCCTCGCAGCGTGCCCGGCATCGTGTACGGCTTACAGCATTATTCCGACGTACCGAGCGAGATGCTGGAATGGCACGGTCACAACGATTTCTACAAGGGTGTAGCGAACGCTTCGGCGGCGTGGCTCTACGGAGCAAGCGCCGTAAACTGCTCCATTCTGGGCATCGGTGAACGCACGGGCAACGTTCCGCTCGAAGCAATGGTAATGGAATACGCCTCGCTGCGCGGCTCACTGGACGGTATGGAT
>JAZQTE010000405.1:0-2652 GCA_045630505.1 Acutalibacteraceae bacterium
CCCGGCTGCGCCCCTTTGCTCCACACGAAAATGCTGATGAATCTGGTTGAGGACGTGTGCGCAGACCTTGTTGGGGCGAACAGAGTGAAATTCATAGAGCGTTGGGATCGGGGCGGCGCGGATATGGGCGACGTTTCCCAAGTGCTTCCCGCTATTCATTTGAATGCTTGCGGCGGCTCTTGCGGCGTGCATTCTGACGGTTTTTATATTGCCGATTTAGACAGAGCTTGCGTTAATTCCGCCAAGGCCCAGCTGCTGACTGTGCAGCGACTTTTGGAGAACAACGCCGAGAAGGGCAGGGAGATCATTGCCGATTTTACTTCTCGGGGCACGCCGATGGCAGAGTATATTGCCGGGCGAGGTGCCATTGCTCGGATACGGAAAACGGAGCTCGTCGAGGAAGACGGCGTTCTTTCCGTTTCTCTAAAATCTTGACAAGAAACCTAACACAAGAAAAATGATAAGCAAGTGAGGTTTTATCTTTGAAGTGTAAACGTATCAATGTTGGTTATTTCTATGCCGTTGCCGTGGGTATGATCTGCGGTATCGTTCCCGTAATCATACAGAAGGTTCTAACCCAAGATCCCATTCCGCGGGCAACCGCCTTGTTTATCAAGTTTGTGGTATCTTCCGTTATCTTATTACCCTTTGCTGTGCCTAAGTTCAAAAAGGTACGGTATCCCAAAGGGGTTGGATGGAAGCTCCCGATTGCCTCCCTTTTCTATGTAGCTACGCTGATTTTTCTGTACGAATCCTACCGCTATATCCCTACGGGCATCGGTGTTGCTTTGCAGTATACCTTCCCACTGTTTACCATGGGGTTCAGCGTTTTGTTTTTTGGTTTTCGCTGCACAAAGCAAAATGTTTTGGCTATGATTTTGTCTTTGGCAGGCGCGATGCTTTTGAGCAGCGGTACCTTGAGTTCTGAACGTTCGTATATCGGAATTATTTTGGGAATCGGCTGTGCAGTGGCCTATGCGGCCTATTTTCTGTGGATGGAACACCAGAAATTGGCAGATATGGATACCACCGTGCTTGTTACACTGAAAACCTGCGCATCCACAGCCCTCTTTTTCATCTATGTTTTGGTGACGAATCAGCTAACGTTCGCGGTTTCCTTCCAAACGTTTTTAGGTTTGACGCTCAGCGGCGTATGTACCATTCTTGCCGGCTTCTTTCTGACGCTGGCCATCCGACATATCGGTTCTGTACATACGTCTATTTTGGGTGCCATCGAGCCCATCGTTTGTGCTGTTGCCGGTTTCTTCGTTTTGGGTGAGGCAATCAGCTTGAGAAGCGGTATCGGCATTGCTGTGGTGCTCGCTGCCACCGTTCTGGTGACGCTCAGCAAGCAAAGCCCGAAAGAAAAATAGAAAATCTTTAGGTGGTTGATCGATATGCCGTATACGTTAGAAGGCCTGAAGCCTGCGGGCTTTTTCAAGTGGTTTGAAGAAATTACCCGCATTCCCCACGGAAGCGGTCACGAGGAACAAATCGCCGCATTCCTTGAACGCTTTGCAGCGGAGAGGGGATTCGAGTGCCTGCGAGATCAGTTGAACAACGTGTTGATTCGTGTGCCTGCCACAGCAGGATATGAAAACGAACCGTCCATTCTGTTGCAAGGGCATATGGATATGGTGTGGGCCAAAGATGAAACCGCAACTGTGAATCTGGAAACGGATCCGCTGGAGCTTTGTGTCGTCGGCAATGAGCTCAAAGCCAAGGGGACTACTCTTGGCGCGGATGACGGTGTTGCCATTGCTACGATGCTGGCAATCGCGGATGATGACACCATTGCCCATCCGGCGCTGGAGTGCTTCTGTACCGTGGAGGAGGAAAGCGGCCTGATCGGTGTTCGTAATGCGGATTTAAGTATGATAAAATCTCGTCGAATGATCAATCTGGATGCCGGTAGCTCTCACGAAATCTGTGTCAGCTCCGTGGGTATGAAAATGCTTTCTTTTGAGAAGGCGTTTGAGTGTTGTACCAAAGCGGGCTTGACACCGTTGCGTTTGCAGCTCTTTGGCGGATTGGGCGGACACGCCGGAATTGAAGCTCACAAAAATCGGGCTTGCTGCATCAATATTATGGGCGAGCTGCTGTTTATGCTCGGTCGCGAAATGCCGATATATTTGTCCGAAATCAAAACGGAGGGGCCATCCATTCACGGTGCCTGCGAGGCCTATGTAAGCGTTCCTGCCGGCCAAGCAGCCGCCGCTGAGGCGCTGCTGAAAACGCTTTTTTGCGGGATCAACGGTCGGTATCGGAAATCCGATCCGAGTCTGCAAATGGCGACGGCTGTCTGTGAGGAAGAAAAACCCGTCCTTTCGGCGGAGGATTCTGCCAATATTATTCGGACAATGTTTTTGCTCCATACGGGCGTGCGAAAGAGCGACGAGGAGGACTTGCATAAGATCATCACCTCCATAACCTACAGTAAGATTTCTCTTCAACAAGGAGAACTTAAAGCCGCCTATTCCATTCGCAGCCTTGACGAGTCTTTGCGTGATTTGTGGTATTACCGCACGGAAGAATTGCTGCGCATATTAGGATTCCGAGTGACCACCGTTCATCAATTTACCGCGTGGCCGGAAAACGGCAATCGGGTGATGCAGGAGCGATTTGCTCGGGCGCACAAGCAGCTCTTCGGCA
>JAZQTE010000406.1:0-3408 GCA_045630505.1 Acutalibacteraceae bacterium
CCATACGGTTGTTGGTGGTGGCTTTATCGCCGCCGCACAATTCCTTTTCACGGGTGCCGTAGCGAAGGATAGCGGCCCAGCCGCCTGCGCCGGGGTTGCCGCTGCAAGCACCGTCGGTAAACAGTTCTACTCGTTTCACGGTATCGCTCCTTTGTGAAGACTTTTCTTTATTATACCAAAAAAATTCAAAGATGCAAGACTAAACCGCAAAGCTGCGGACTATACTTCTTGACAAGAGAATAAAATCAAGGTAAAATAATAAATAACTGTACCGTGATTTAGAAACCGAACGTTTTAAAGCCTCACGACGGTGAGGCTTATTTGAATTATAACTGTGAATGAGAGGTATTGTATGACTGCTGAAAAGCAAAAGAAAACCAATGCTGCCGCACCGCAAAAAGGGCAGCGCAAGCCGTATAACCGCTACAACAAGAAGGCGGAGCAACCGGCAAAAGAAGTGAAAAAGAACGAACGCACGAATAACCGTGCCGCACAAAAAAGCGAACCTAAAGCATTAAAAAAAGAAACGCGCCGTCCGCAAAAGCGCAACACGCCGAAAAAGCCGGCTGCACCGCAGCATCCCGTGCGTATTACGATGCTTGGCGGTTTGAATGAGATTGGCAAGAATATCACGATGTTTGAATACGGCAACGATGCGTTTTTGATCGATTGCGGTATGGCGTTTCCCGACGAGGATCTGTTGGGCGTCGATATCGTGCTCCCTGATTTTTCTCACGTAGAAAAGAATGCCGACCGTATTCGCGGCATCGTCATCACCCACGGTCACGAAGACCATATCGGCGGTTTGCCGTATTTGCTTAAGCAACACATTTTCCCCATCTACGCCACCAAGCTGACGATCGCGCTGGTGGAATCCAAGCTGAAGGAACACGGCTTGGCAGGGAAGGTGCCGTTGCACGTAGTATCTCCCGGTCAGGTGGTGCCGTTCGGCAGCGTATCGGTAGAGTTTATTCACGTGAATCATTCCATTCCCGATGCGGTGGGACTTGGCATTAAAACTCCGCTTGGCTACGTGATCCACACGGGCGACTTTAAAATCGATTGCACGCCTATTCAAGGCAAGATGATCGATCTGCCGCGTTTGGGTGAAATGGGTAACGAGGGCGTATTGGCGCTGATGGCCGATTCCACCAATGCGGAGCGCCCGGGTTACACGCCGAGTGAACGCGTGGTGGGCGAAAGCTTTGCCAAGCTGTTTAAAAATGCCGAAGGCAAGCGTTTGATTATTGCTACGTTTTCCTCCAACCTGCACCGTATTCAGCAAATTATTGATGCGGCGGCGAACGACGGACGCAAGATCGCTATTTCGGGACGCAGTATGATCAACTACGTGTCGATTGCCCATGAACTGGAATATCTGCGTATTCCTAACGGCTTGTTGGTCGATATGGAAATGGTGAATCGCTATCCCAAGGACAAGATGGTGATCATCACCACGGGTAGCCAAGGTGAACCGATGTCGGCACTGGCGCGTATGGCGTTTTCCGATCACCGTCAGGTAGAAGTCGGGCCGGATGATTATATCATTATCTCTGCCACGCCGATCCCCGGTAACGAGAAAACGGTGGGGCGCGTGGTGAACGAGCTGATGAAATGCGGCTGTGACGTCGTGTATGAGAAAATGTACGACGTGCACGTTTCGGGGCACGCTTGCCAAGAGGAACTCAAGATCATTCAAGGCGTTACGCGTCCGAAATATTTTATTCCCGTCCACGGCGAGCAAAAGCATCTGCACAAGCACGCACAGCTGGCACGCCTGATGGGAATGCCTGCAGAGAACGTAATGATAACCGATATCGGTAAAGTGATCGAGATCACGGCCGATAAGATGGTGGTGGCAGGCTCTGTCCCTGCGGGCCGCGTAATGGTAGACGGCTTCGGTATCGGCGACGTAGGCAGCATCGTGCTTCGTGATCGCCGTCACTTGGGGCAAGATGGCTTGATCGTGGTGGTTGCCACCATCGATCCTGCTGCTGGATACGTTGTTTCGGGGCCGGACGTGGTTTCGCGCGGCTTCGTGTACGTGCGCGAGGCGGAAGACCTTATGGAGGAAATTCGTTCCATTGCAGCCGAGGTGCTGGAGGAGTGTTGCGCGGTTCACTCTTACGATTGGAACACAATGAAGAACCGCGTGCGGGATGAATTGTCGCGCCGCTTGTTCCAAAAGACCAAGCGTAGCCCGATGATCTTACCCATCTTAATGGAAGTTTGAGCGAACGGAAGGCGGTGAACACCGTGAAAGGCAACCGAAAGCTGTGGGTGATGACACCCGTAACGGCGCTGTTGTGCACAGCACTTGTGCTGTTCTCGGTACCGGTATTTTTCTACAATCGCATTTTGTTTTACACGCTGCTGGCGATAGCGGTGTTACTCGTCATCGTCACCTTATGGTACGCAGGCCGTATTCAGCGTTGGACGCACCGTTATTTAAAAAGTGCCGCTGCAGCGCTGGATAGAGAAGATCTTGTTGCACTGGAAAATGCACCGTTACCCGTGCTGCTTATCTCTAAGATCGGCGAGATCGTTTGGTATAACGAGCGGTTTCGCAGCGAGGTGCTCGGCGGCACCGATGCCTACGGTGCGGCAGCAGGAGTGCTGTTCAAGGGTATTACCGAAAGCTTGTTGGAGCAGGGCTTCTTGCCGTGCGTGATGCACAACGATAACACGTATGCGGTGTACGTTTCCGAAACGGATGAAAATGCGTACGTCATGTACTTTACCGATATCACGGAGCTGACAGAAATTGCGGCGGAATACGCAAACAGCCGTCCCGTCGTGCTGTCGCTTTACATAGATAACGGTGAAGAAGTGCTGCAGGATATGCGCGACAGTGAACGCGCCCAGATCCTTTCCAAGGTAGAAACGCTGCTCGAGGATTGGATCGCTGCCAACGACGGTATTTTCCGCAAATGCGGAGCCGACCGTTCCTTGGCGTTGGTGGAATCGCGAGCTCTGGAAGGTATGGTGGGCAGCCGCTTCGATATTCTTGACCGTGTACGCGCTGTGGAAACAGCAAAAGGCAACTGCCTAACGCTGTCGGTCGGCGTGGGTGTGGGTGAAACGCTCTCCGCAGCCGAAACCAACGCCCGTCAGTCGTTGGATATGGCTCTCGGACGCGGCGGCGACCAAGCCGCTGTGAAAACCGATAACGGCTTTGATTTCTACGGCGGTCTTTCCAAAAGCGTGGAGAAGCGCACGAAGGTGCGTACTCGCGTGATGGCTGCGGCGCTCACGGATATGATCGAAACGTGCGAAAACGTGCTGTTGATGGGGCATCGGTATTCCGATCTCGACTGTCTTGGCTCGTGTGCGGCGCTCACAGAGCTGTGCCGTTCTCTGGGTAAGCCGGCCTACACGGTATACGATCCGAAAACCACACTCGCAGAA
>JAZQTE010000407.1:0-5148 GCA_045630505.1 Acutalibacteraceae bacterium
ACGCTGTTCAATATGAAATTCCATCCCTCGGCGCTCAAGGGTGCTTCGGGTATCGAAGGCTTTATTGCTCTGATCCGTGCATTCTTCGACCAAAAGGGTATGCACATGCAGTTTAACGTTGTCAGCCGCGAAACGCTGCGCGACGCCCAACTGCATCCCGAAAATTACAAGAATCTGGTGGTTCGCGTGGCAGGCTACAGCGCTTTGTTTACCACGCTGTCCCGTTCGCTGCAGGACGATATCATCAACCGTACCGAGCAGGGAGGTTTCTAAGAGAATATGTCTGATTATTTGCAAGTATCCGGTAGGATCTTTGATATTCAGAAATTCTCTGTGCACGACGGGCCGGGCATTCGCACCATCGTCTTCCTTAAGGGCTGTGCCCTGCGGTGCAAATGGTGCTGCAATCCCGAATCGCAGCAATACGAAATTCAAACGATGATGCAAAACGGCAAGGAAAAAATCATCGGCCGCGACGTAACGGTGGCCGAGGTGCTGCAAACCGTGAAGCAAGATATGCCGTATTATCGGCGTTCGGGCGGCGGAATGACCTTGTCGGGCGGCGAAATGCTGTGCCAAAGTGATTTTGCCTACGCACTGCTGCGCTGTGCGAAGGAGGCTGCCATTAATACGGCAGTGGAAACCACAGGCTTTGCTTCGTATGAAACCATTGAAAAGCTGTTGCCGTATATCGACACGGTACTGATGGATATCAAACATACCGACAGCGCCAAACACAAGGCGTTCACCACACAGCCTAACGAGAAGATTCTCGAAAACGCTGTAAAGATCGCAAAGAATGCGAAAAAACTTATTATTCGCGTACCCGTTATTCCCACGTTTAACGATACCCCCGAGGAGATCGGCGCGATCGCCAAGTTCGCCGCCTCCCTCGAAGGTGTGAACGAGATCAATCTTTTGCCGTATCACCGTTTCGGCAAGGATAAGTATGACGGGCTGGGGCGCGAATACCTAATGGGGGATCTTCCTTCTCCCGCTGACGAGAAAATGCAGCAACTCAAGAAGGTTGCCGAAAGCTATGGCTTACACTGCAAGATAGGAGGATGACCGATGGAACTGAACAATCTGTCCTTACAGGATAAGCTGCGTATCGTCCAGGAACTGGACCCGGGCAAGCAGATCACGATTGCTCACATTATCGCCAACCCCGACGATATTTTGTACAAAAAGTTAGGCTTGGATCCCGCCTTGGATTATTCCAAGACCGCCATCGGTATCGTCACGATGTCGCCTGCAGAAACGGCCATCATCGCCGGCGATATTGCCATTAAATCCTCGGGCGTGGAGCTTGGCTTCGTTGACCGCTTCAGCGGTACGCTGATCGTCACGGGCCGCATTTCCGACGTAGCCTCCTCGCTGAATGCGCTGGTGGATTATTGCCGCGACGTGCTGGGCTTCACCGTTTGCCCCATTACCAAGACCTGATGAAAAAACTGATCTTGATGGGCCGCAGTGAAAGCGGCAAGACCACCTTAACGCAAGTGCTGCGCGGCGAGGAGATCTCTTACGACAAAACGCAGTACGTTAAGTTTGAAAATTGCTTGATCGACACCCCCGGTGAATACGCGCAAACCCAGCATTTGGGGCGCGCACTCGCGCTGTATTCGTACGAAGCGGATATCGTGGGGCTGCTCATCAGCGCTACCGAACCGTATTCGCTGTTCCCACCCTGCGTGACGTGTATGGTGAACCGCGAGGTGATCGGCATCGTTACCAAATCCGAGCAAGAGGACGCCAATCCCGACCGTGCGGAAAACTGGCTGCGGCTGAGCGGCTGCAAAACCGTGTTTCGCATCGATTCCGTTACGGGATACGGCGTAAACGACTTGATTCGGTATTTAAATAAGTAATCAAAAATCAAACAATTTTAAGGAGGAAAATACTATGTCACAGGAAGCTTTGGGTATGATTGAAACCAGAGGCTTGGTAGCCGCTATTGAGGCCGCCGATGCTATGGTAAAGGCTGCTAACGTTCAGCTCATCGGTACGGAGAAAATCGGTTCCGGTTTGGTAAGCGTGATGGTTCGCGGCGACGTTGGCGCCGTAAAATCCGCTGTGGAAGCCGGTGGCTCCGCCGCTTCGAAGCTCGGCGAGATCGTTGCTACGCACGTTATCCCGCGTCCTCACGGCGACGTGGAAAAGATTCTGCCTTCGCTGAAATAAGTTGATAATCGGAGGAATTCACAATGTTAGTTAATATGAATGAAGTCCTGCGGCCTGCCAAAGCCGGCAAATACGCCGTCGGACTGTTCAACGCGGTCAATCTGGAGTTGGCTCGCGGTATCATCGCTGCTGCCGAAGCAACCCGCTCGCCTGTGATTATGGGTACCGCCGAAGTGCTGTTGCCCTACGGCCCGCTGGAAGAAGTATCCTACTACTTGCTGCCGATGGCGAAGAAAGCCTCGGTACCGGTGGTTGTGCATCTCGACCACGGCCTGTCCTACGACACCTGTATTAAAGCGTTGGAGCTGGGCTTTAGCTCCATTATGTACGATTGCTCCACCGATTCCTACGAGGAAAATGTGCGCAAGGTAAAGGAAATGGCCGATATTGCTCACTCCTATGGTGCCACCATCGAAGGCGAACTTGGTCACGTGGGTGATAACGAAGGCTCTGCCGAAGGTAGTTCTCACTTGGCCGATCCGTCCAAATTCTTCACCGATCCCAAATTGGCGAAGGACTTTGTGGACAAGACGGGCGTAGACGCGCTGGCCATTGCCGTCGGTAACGCACACGGTGCGTACAAACTGCCCCCGAAACTGGATTTCGAGCGCATTCGCACCATCGCCAAAACCGTGGACGTTCCGCTGGTTCTGCACGGTGGTTCCGGCCTTACCGACAACGACTTCAAGCAAGCCATTCAAGACGGTATCAGCAAGGTAAACATCTTTACCGATATCAACGTGGCCGCTGTGAAAGCCGAGTTTAGCCGCTTCTCCAGCATGGATAAAGGCCTGATCGACCTTATTCCCGCCGCCGTGGAAGCGATTAAGCAAGAGAGTATGAAGAAGATGGAACTCTTCAGCAGTGTTGGCAAAGCCGACAGCCGCATCGCTGCCGAAACGGATATGGAATACCTTACCCGTTTGGTAGCGGCCGAGGTTGCCAAATATCTCGGTAAATAAGAAAAAATACCGTGCGCGACTTGCAAAACAAGCCGCGCACGGTTATTTTTTATAAAATATGCCATTGACATTTATTTGCAAAAAGTTTACAATTGTCTTATTAGTAGACATGGGGTGACACAGCGTGAAATTGTTGGAAGACCGCATTCTGCGCGACGGGCAGTTCTTGCCCGGAAACGTGCTGAAGGTAGATAATTTTTTGAACCATCAAATCGACGTTGCGTTCGTGTGTGAGCTCGGCCGTGAATTCGAACGGCTGTTCCACGATGCAGGCGTTACCAAAATCCTCACCATCGAGGCTTCGGGAATCGGTATCGCGTGCTTGACGGCGCAGTATTTTAACGTCCCCGTGGTGTTTGCCAAAAAATCCAAAACCACCAACATTTACGGCGACGTTTACACCGCCAAGGTGGAATCCTACACTCACGGCACCACCAGCCAAATCGTCGTTTCCAAAAAGTATTTAAACGAAGGCGATCGCGTGCTGATCATCGACGATTTCCTCGCTAACGGACAAGCTCTGAACGGGCTTATCGAAGTGGTGGAAGCATCGGGTGCTACCGTGGTGGGCGCCGGTATTGTGATTGAAAAAGCCTTTCAACCGGGCGGCGAGCTTATTCGCAGCCGCGGTATCCGTGTGGAATCGCTTGCACGGGTTGCCAATATGGATGGCGATTCGATTGAATTCGTGAAGGACTAACGGTTACATTGTTGCGTTGCAACTGTAATAAATAAAAAACGGAGGGAAAAACAATGAAAAGAATCCTGGCCCTGGCCCTGGTTGTCCTGATGTTGTTCTCGCTCGCAGCTTGCGGCGAAAAGACGAACGACGATGACAAACTTCTGGGCATGAGCGCTTCGCCTCTGGCAGCGCCCGAAATCGTGAAGGACTACACGATCGCCGACGATTTCAAAATCGGCTTCATCTGCCTGCACGATGAAAAATCCACCTACGACCTTAACTTCCTGAACGCGGTTGACACCGTGAAGGCTGCTCTCGGTCTGAAAGAAGAGCAGGTTATCGTGAAGGTCAACGTTCCCGAAACCGATGCGTGCTACACCGCTGCTGCTGACTTGGTCGACCAAGGCTGCGACGTCGTGTTTGCCAACTCCTTCGGTCACGAAGACTTCATCCTGAAGGCTGCCAAGGAATTCCCCGAAGTGGAATTCTGCCACGCTACCGGTACGAAGGCTCACACCGCCGGTGTTGCCAACTACCACAACGCGTTTGCTTCCATCTACCAAGGCCGTTACCTCGCGGGTATCGTTGCCGGTATGAAGCTCAACGAAATGATCGCCGCCGGCAAGATCACTGCCGAACAAGCGAAGATCGGTTACGTTGGCGCTTGGACCTACGCCGAAGTTATCTCGGGTTACACCTCCTTCTATCTGGGCGCCAAATCGGTTTGCCCCACCGCTACGATGGACGTTCAGTTCACCGGTAGCTGGTACGACGCTGTTGAAGAAAAGAACGTTGCTGAAGCTCTGATCGCTCGCAAATGCGTGCTCATCAGCCAGCACGCCGACTCGATGGGTGCTCCCTCCGCTTGCGAAAACGCCGGTATCCCCAACGTGTCCTACAACGGCAGCACCTATGAAGCCTGCCCCGAAACCTTCATGGTTTCCTCGGCTATCAACTGGGCTCCCTACTACAACTACATCATCAAGTGCGCGAACACCGATGCCGAAATCGCTGCTGACTGGTGCGGCGGTATCGCTGAAGGCTCCGTTGTGCTGACGGGCATCAACCAAGACGTTGCTGCCGAAGGCACCGTGGCTGCTGTCACCGATGCTGTTGCTAAGCTGAAGGACGGCACCATCAACGTGTTCGACACCGCCAACTTCACCATCGGCGGCGAGGCTGTCACCTCCTACATGGCTGACGTGGACACCGACGCTGCCTACGAGAAGGACACCGAGGTTGTCTTCGACGGCTTCTTCCACGAGTCCGAGTTCCGCTCTGCTCCCTACTTCGACGTGCAGATCGACGGCATCGAGCTGC
>JAZQTE010000408.1:0-14864 GCA_045630505.1 Acutalibacteraceae bacterium
CCCACCACCGAAATTACCAAGCCGTAAATCACTTTGCCCCATTCACCGTAGCAAATGCCGCCACCCCGTATGGCAAGCGCAGCCCCCGAAAGCCCTGCAATCAATGCGTGACTTTCGCTGGTGGGAATGCCAAAGCACCACGCCGCCACCGCCCATACGATGACACCGCATAGGGCGGCGCAGAGTGCCGCAGTGGCGATGCGCGGTGAATCACCGAGGTCAACCATTCCTCGCACCGTAAACGCTACCGAAGCGTTAACGGCCGTTGCACACAGCACGCCTGCACAGTTGCACACAGAAGCCATCAGAACCGCTGACCGCGGTGAAACGGCGCGGGTGGAAACGCAGGTGGCAATGGCGTTGGGGGCGTCGGTCCAACCGTTCACAAGCACCACGCCCACGGTGAGAACGGTAACGATAAGCAGTAAGGGATCTCCGAAAACGGTGTTTAATGAAAACAAAATTAAATCACCTCGTATAAAAAATATCCTCGTGTTACATACTACTAACGTGAGTAATGAAACAGGAGGAAAACAGTATGAAATACGATGAAGAATATACAGACGAATTTCCCGAGAAGGCAAGCGGCAAAGGCTTTTATATCGCCTTGGCGGTGTGTCTGGTGGCGGTTTGCGGAGTAGCTATTGCCACGTTTGTCGGCAATCTTTCGGGCGAAGCCCCGAAGCCGATCGTAAAGGGCACCACCGCGCCTACCGTCGTGCAGCAGGTGGTGATCCCTGCCACCGATGTGCAGGACGAACGAACCACCGTTACCACCACGGTTACCACAACGCTGCGTCCCACAACTACCACGGCAGCAGAATCGCTGTTTGTGTTTCCGGCCAGCAATCGGGTGATCGCGTTCTTTAGCGACAGTCCCGTGTTTTCGGAAACGTTGGGCGAGTGGGGAACACACAACGGTGTGGATTTCGAGGCCAAGGTTGGCAGTGCGGTGAAAGCGCCTGCCGGCGGTACCGTGAAAGCCATTTACAGCGACGGCTTGTGGGGTGATACGGTGGAAATTGATCACGGCGGCAAGGTGTTTTCGCGCTGCCGCGGTGTGAAGGTTCAAGAACTGAAAGCAGGCGATACCGTAAAAGCAGGCGATGTGATCGGTACGGTGAGTGAGATTCCTGCTGAGATTGCCGAAGTCCCTCACTTGCATTTGGAAGTGCTCGCCAATGATAAATATGTGGATCCGCTGCTGCTTATTCGAAGCGAAACGGTATCTGTAACAAAAAAGGCTACCACGGCATCAACCGCGGCAACCTCTGTTAAGTAAACCTGCCCTCGAAACCGAGATGATCGGAACGGCCAGAAGGGCGACAAAAAGGCTGTGACAACTGTCACAGCCTTTTTGTTAGGTTTTGGATAATTTCATAATAAAACGGAACGGCAGCAGCTTGCACAGCACACGGTAGAATTTATAGAATCCGCGGTTGGTGTACCACCGTTTTCCTTTAAGTAAGCGTGCCAGCGATTGCTTTGCCACGGCAGTGGGGTTGCAGTAGGGGAGCGTTTGGAATGTTTTGGAACGTCCCGAAATGGCTGCTCCATCTAAAAATTCCGTTTCCATCGGGACGGGGCACACCGCCAGCACGTGAATACCCAATGGGCGTAATTCTTCGCTTAAGGCGTGCGAAAAACTGGATACGTATGCTTTGGTGGAGCAATATACCGCCATACGCGGCGTGGGTGCGTAGGATGCAATGGAACTCACGTTCAAAATGCCGCTGCCCTTCGTCATATACGGCAGCGTGATATTGGTAACAGCGGTGAGTGCGCGACAGTTAAGATCGACCATACCCACCTGTGCAGCGGTGTCTTCTTCGGCAAACAAGCCCAGTTTACCGAAGCCGGCATTGTTGATAAGTAAGCGCACGTTCGCACCGGCTTCTTCCAACGCTTGGCGGTAGGTATCGAAGCTATCGGTTTTTGTCAGATCCAGTGAAAGCAAACGAAATTTGCGGTCGGGGTATTCATCAGCGATGGCTTGCAGACGGTCGGTGCGGCGAGCGATCAACCAAATTTCTTCAACGCAGGGTAGCTGTGACACGGTTTGGCGCACGTATTCGCGTCCCAAACCCGAAGAGGCACCGGTGATTACGGCAATTGTCATACACTTCACTCCTTTTAAGGTATTATGCCATAAAAGAAGGTGTCTGTAAAGGTTTTTTCACAAACTGTAAAATCAGGTCTTCCATTTTTCGCTTTTATATGTTATACTGAAACATTATAAGGGGAAATGCGAGGTTTTTGGCGTATGCAACAACCGATGACGGAAATTCCGGAGGATCGCATCGTTGGCCGTAACGCCGTTACGGAAGCGCTGCGTTCGGGCCGTTCGCTGGACAGTGTGTGGATCGCAAGCGGCGAGCGAAACGGCAGCATCAATGCCATTCGCGCCAAGTGCCGCCAAGCCGGCGTGCCGGTAAAAGATGTGGACGTCCGTAAGCTCACCACGGTGGGCGGGCAGAATCATCAAGGCGTAGTTGCTTTTGCGGCGTGCAAAGAATTTTCCACGGTGGAGGATATCTTTGCCCGTGCCGAAGCAGCGGGTGAACCGCCGTTCATCTTAGTGTGCGACGGTTTAGAGGATTCGCACAATCTGGGCGCCATCCTGCGCAGTGCCGAGGCAGCAGGCTGCCATGGCGTGATTATTCCGAAACGTCGTTCGGTGGGGCTGAATGCTACGGTAGCTAAAACGTCGGCCGGTGCGGTGGAATACGTTCCCGTAGCTCGCGTTTCCAATTTAACCGATACACTGCGCCGCTTAAAAGAGCAAGGCGTGTGGGTGTATGGGCTGGATATGGACGGCAGCCAGTGGTGCCAAACCGATATGAAGGGTTCCATTGCTTTGGTGGTTGGTTCGGAAGGCCACGGCATCAGCCGCTTGGTACGCGAACAATGCGACGGTATCTTATCGTTGCCAATGCGCGGAAGTATTAATTCGCTGAACGCTTCGGTGGCTTGCGGTATTATTGTGTATGAAGTTGCCCGACAACGCTTGGGTATTAAAACAGTGGAGTGACGGTTATGAGAAGGAAAAACGAAAAACCGGAATATACAGCGCGACACGCTGCGGGAGAACCTGCGGCAACGCCGGAGGTGGAAGAAGAAAAGTCTTCCACCACGGAATTTCCGTCGGTTTCGGAAGAACCCACAATGCAGCTGGACGGTTTGATTCCTCCCGTGCAGGATGACGAGGAAGATATCCCTGCGCCGAAAAAGAAGCGTTTTCGCTGGTTTTGGCGTCGCAAGGAAGAGCCTGCGGAAGCTGTTGCCGAAACAGCGACGGAAGAAGTCGAAGCGGCTGAAGAAACGGATGTTCCCGACGACACGCGTGAGATTTCGCTGTCCGGCGAAAACGGTATGGATAAAACTCGCGTAATCGAGATGGCGGAAGACGGCGGCAGTAATTTGGCGGATGACGAGCCTGCGCAAATGCTGCTCGAAGGCTTTGGCAACGAGGAAGAGGATACCGAGCAAGAGCCGGGGCAGGAAGAAACGCTGCGCCGTATTCGTCAAGAAAAAATTCAAGATTTTTCGCAGCGCCGTGAACAGCACGAGCGCGAATTGGCCGAAGCCGAGCAAGCGGCACAAACACCGCCGCCCGAAGAAACGGTGGAGGAAGAAGAACCTGCGGCTGAAATTGAGGAAGAAGTGCCTGTGCAGGAAACGCTGGAAACGGTGTCGCTGTCGGCGGTGCGTGAGCGTTTAAAGCAGCAAGTGCATCGCTCGGGGATTACGTTGGTGCTGTCTGTACTGGCCGAGCTGATTCTGTTCTTTATCACCGCCGTTTCGGTGGTGTCGCCTGCTATGGCGATGGAGCCGATGACCTACCTTATCATCCACATTGCACTGTTCCTGGTGCTTGTTTTGGCGAGTGGCTCTCAACTGCTGAAGGGTGTTTCGATGTTGTTCACCAAGCACCGTCTTACCGGCGAAGGTGCGCTTGCCGTTGTGGCACTTATTACCGTGTTACATACGGTATCGTTGGCTCTTAACCCCACGGGTGTGGCTGACGGCTCTGCTGTGGTGCTTACCGGCGTGGCCGGTTTTGGCCTGCTGTTGCTGCAGATCGCCTATCGACTGGAGCTTAACCGCGTTGTGCACGATTTTACCGTGTTTTCCAAAACGGGTGAAAAGGTGGTTGCCAAGCGCATTACCGACGATGTACTGGCCGAAGAGATCGGCCGTCCTGCCGTGCCGATGGGGATGCCTCGTGTGGCGTATTTCCGCACCACTGTCGAAACAGAGGGCTATGTTGATGCCGAAGGCTACGATCCTTCGGTGGGGCTTTTAAAATGGTATTTTCCGTTTACACTCTGCTTGTCACTCGCTGTGGCGGTGGTGTACTTGCTGCTCAACGGCGGTTTCACCGCTTGGGTGATGGCAGCTACACTGTTTTGCAGTTTGGTAACGGTATCAGCCCCCGTTATGATGTTGATCGCCGTATACGCCGCGTTGTACACGGCGGATAAAAAAACTCGCAAGCAAGGCACGGCCATTGCGGATTACCGTGCAGTAGAAACTTACGGCAGCTCCGATGCAATTGCTTTGGATGCCATGGAGCTTTTCCCCGAAAACAGCGTGCTGCTGCACGGCATTAAAACCTTCTCCGGCACGCGCATCGACGAAGCTATTTTAGACGCGGCTTCGGTGTCGGTTCGTGCAGGAGGCCCGCTTTCACACGTGTTCCGCCGTATGATTCAAAATAAGGTGGATATGCTCCACGAGGTTGATACGCTGGTGTATGAGCAGGGAATGGGGCTTTCGGGCTGGATTAGCGGCCGTCGCATTCTGATCGGCAATCGAAAGCTGTTGGATAACCACGGCATTGATATTCCTTCGAAGGATTATGAAGATCGCTACGCCAAAAACGGAAGACAGCTTGTGTATCTTTCAATTGCGGGTGAATTATCGGCGATGTTCGTTGTCAGCTATACGGCAGATGACGAGGTGGGCCGCATCTTGAAGACTATTACCGATCGCCACATCACCCTGCTGATTCGCACGTGCGATCAAAACGTCACCGAAGCGCTGGTGACATCGGTGTTTGGGTTGGATGGCTACTACGTTGAATTGCTCAGCGCTCCTGCGGGCCGTTCGTTCGAAACGTTGGTATCCGGTGTTTCCGAAACCGAAACCGCGGAGATCGTTTCCACGGGTTCCTCGACGGGCATCTTATCGGCTATTGCCAAGTGCCGCCGTTTGCGCACGGGTGTGCGTTTGTTTGCTGCACTGCAAGCGATTATCGGCATTTTGGGAGTGGTATTGTTTGGTCTTGTTGCCCTCAGCGGTCAGCTGATAGCGCCGATCAGTGCCATTGAATATCTTCTTGGTGGAACGGTGCTGCTTTCGCTTATTGCACTCCTGTTTTCTAAACGGTAATTCCTGCTTTAAAAATCCCTTTCGTCTTTAGGACGGAAGGGATTTTTTTTACAATTTGCTATTGAAATTCACAAAACTATAGGTTATAATGAATAAAGAACAGTCGTACACGATGAAATTTTTGTGTATTATTGTCAAATTTAGTCGAGCGAAGCCGTGTAAGCGGATTCGGAAAGGGGAGTCCTTTGTGAAACAGTATAATGCAAAACATATTCGTAATGTGGCACTTGTAGGTCACGCCAGTACGGGTAAGACGTCGCTGGCGGAAGCGATTGCATACATCACCGGATTAACCGATCGTTTAGGCAAAGTGGCCGATGGAAACACGCTCTGCGATTTCGATTCCGAAGAAATCAAGCGCGGCGCTTCCGTGTCGTTGTCGGTTCTTCCCGTGGAATGGAAAGACACAAAGATCAATTTATTAGATACTCCCGGTTCGTTCGATTTTGCTGGCGGTATGAGTGAAGGTATTCGTGCAGCAGGTAGTGCCGTTATCGTGCTTTCGGGCAAAAGCGGTGTCACCGTTGGTGCGCAAAAAGCCCGTGCGGCTGCCAAGAAAAAAGGTATTGCCCAATTGTTGTTTGTTAATAAGCTGGATAGCGAGCATGCCGATTTCTATCGTGTGTTTGAAGATCTGAAAAACATTTTCGGTACCACGGTGTGCCCGTTGGTCGTCCCTCACGTCGTTGATCATAAGGTGCAGTGCTACGTAAACCTGCTGGAATACAAGGCGTATACCTATGAAAACGGTAAGGCCACCGAATGCCCGATCCCCGATATGGGGCACCGTCTTGATGGCTTGCGCACCGCCATTTACGAAGCGGTTGCCGAAACCAGCGAGGAATTGATGGATAAATATTTCTCGGGTGTTGATTTTACGCCCGATGAACTCATTTTAGGTTTGGCAACGGGTGTCCGTCGCGGCGAAATCTTGCCCGTATATTGTGGTGCTTCGCAAACGATGGAAGGCGTCGATCAGTTGCTCAACGGCTTAATGTGGCTGGCTCCGTGGGCCGAAACCGTTGCCGGTGAAACGGGCGTTGACACGGCGGGTAACCCCGTGGAGCTGTCTGTGAACGAGCAAGCACAAGCCGTTGCCACCGTATTCAAAACGATTGTCGATCCATTTGTGGGTAAATTAGTATACTTTAAAGTTATCAGCGGCGTTATCACGCCCGATTGTACGCTTATGAATATGCGCACGGGCACCTCCGAAAAGCTAGGAAAGCTGTTTATGGTGCGCGGCAAAAAGCAGGAAGAAGTTTCCTGCGTTACTGCAGGCGATATCGGTGCCGTTGCCAAGCTGGCAAGCGCCAACACGGGTGATACGCTGTGTGCCCCCGTTCGTCCCGTGGTGCTGCCCGGTGTGGCTTACGAAAATCCCACGCATTCTATGGCTGTGTACGCCAAGAACAAGGGTGACGAAGAAAAAATCGTTTCCGGTCTTAACCGTCTGCGCGAAGAAGATCCCACCATTTCGCTCGATTACAATGCCGAAACCAAAGAGCAGGTCTTGGCAGGGCTTGGTGAACAGCACCTTGAGGTGGTGATCTCCAAGCTTAAGAGCAAATTCGGTGTGGAGGTTATTCTGAAAACGCCGAAGGTCCCGTACCGCGAAACGATTCGCGGAAAGGTGAAGGTGCAAGGCCGCCACAAGAAGCAATCGGGCGGTCACGGCCAGTTTGGCGATGTGTGGATCGAATTCGAACCGTGCGACAGCGAAGAACTCGTCTTTGCGGAAACCGTGTTTGGCGGTTCGGTGCCGAAGAACTATTTCCCTGCTGTGGAGAAAGGCCTGCGCGACAGCGCGCAGCACGGCGTTTTGGCAGGGTTCCCCCTTGTAGGCGTGAAAGCAACGCTGGTTGACGGTTCCTATCATCCGGTGGATTCTTCCGAAATGGCGTTCAAAACGGCGGCTTCACTGGCGTATAAGGCAGGTATTGCCCAAGCGAATCCCGTTCTTTTAGAGCCGTACGGCACGGTGTGTGCATACGTTCCCAATGATTACACGGGCGATATTATGGGTGATATCACCAAGCGCCGCGGCCGTGTGATCGGTATGGAGCCCACGGCAGAGGACGCAGGTATTACCTGCATTACGGCTGAAGTACCGATGGCCGAAATGGGGGATTACTCCAGTATGCTGCGTTCCACCACGCAGGGACGTGGGTATTTCACCATGGAATTTGCCCGTTATGAAGAAGCTCCTGCGCCCGTTGCGCAAAAGGTGATTGCCGAAAATAAGGTGGAAGAAGAATAAAAAAGCAACCGGCGGTAAAAATTTGCCGCCGGTTTTTGCGATTTCTTTCAATTAGGGCTTGCAAAAGCGAGGATTATGCGGTAAAATAGAAAAAGCAAATTGTAACGGAGGATTGCAAAATGGTATCTGCAGGTGATTTTAGAAACGGCGTTACGTTCGAAATGGACGGTAACGTATATCAAATCGTGGAATTCCAGCACGTGAAACCCGGTAAAGGCGCGGCATTCGTTCGCACCAAGATCCGTAACGTTATCGCGGGCACGGTGGTGGAACGCACGTTCAACCCCAACGATAAGTATCCCACGGCTTACGTGGAAAGAAAGGAAATGGAATATTCCTATAACGACGGTGATCTGTACTACTTTATGGATCAGGAAACCTACGAGCTGGTTCCCATCGGTAAGGATATTCTGTCCGACAACTTCAAATTCGTGAAAGAGAATATGATCTGCCGCGTGCTGTCCTACAAGGGCAACGTGTTCGGCGTAGAACCCCCGAACTTCGTGGAGTTGCAGGTCACGCAGACCGATCCCGGCTTCAAGGGTGACACGGCTACCAACGCCACCAAGCCCGCCACGCTGGAAACCGGCGCCGAGATTCGCGTGCCGCTGTTTATCGACGAAGGCGAAATGATCCGTGTAGACACCCGTACGGGCGAATATATGGAACGCGCCTAATCGGCAATTTATAGGAGGTAAACGATTATGACGATCACTGAAAAAGTAGCGTATCTCAAGGGCCTCATCGAAGGTATGGAGATCGACGTAACCAAAAAAGAAGGCAAACTGCTGCAGGCAATTATGGATGTTTTGTCTGATCTCGCTATCAGCGTGGAAGATTTGGAAGCCACGGTGGAAGAAATGGGCGAGCAGGTCGATACCATCGACGAAGATCTCGACGCTCTGGAAACCGAGTATTACGACGAAGAATACGAAGATGACGACGAAGACGATTGCGATTGCGATTGCTGCGGCGGCGAATTCTTCGAAGTAACGTGCGACGGCTGCGAAGAAGAATTCATCGTAGACGAAGACACCCTGCTCGATGGCAGCGTAGAATGCCCCAACTGCGGCAAAGTAATCGAGTTCGACATCGAAGATTGCGATGACGATTGCGATTGCTGCTGCTGTGAAGAAGACGAGGAATAATCTATTGACAAAAAATCCCCCGCAGATTGCGGGGGATTTTTTTCGTTAATCTTGAAGTGGCGTGACGTGCAGGGTGCTGCCGTTAAGATTGGCAGAGTGCATATCCACAAAACGCACGGCGGAATTATGATAGGTGGTGTAGTAATACACTTGTGTTTCGGTATTGCAGCAGCAGGAATACCGCGTGTATTCATACTCACCGTTGGCAGCCAGTACGCAACCTTTAGGCATTGCTACCGAGCGCAGAATGTGAAAGAAGCGGTTAACGCTGTCTTGCTCGCTGCCGTCGCAAACGGTTTTTTCTTTCACGAATACAGCTCGCACAAAGCGAGACGCGCTGGAAAAATCGCCTGGCAATCCCAAGGCACCCATACCCAAACTGTGGTTTTGAAGCGGAGCAGAAGACAACGTGTTTACTGCCGCCCCTTCGTGAAGTCCCATATATTGCTCTAGGTTGTTGGCGTGAAACGGAAACGGCGGATTGTTGGTGAGTACGCCAAACGGATTATCGTAAACCGCCATACCGTTTTTTGTGCATTCCAGCGTGATCGATTCGTCTTTATCCGAAATCAGCCAATGCAGCGGCGTTACGGGCAAGGCTTCGCTAAACGGTTCGTCCACCACGTTGATGCTGTTCAAGCTTTCCTTAACTTCGGCAACCGTAGCGAAGCATCCCAGTAAATAGGGTATAAGCTCAAACGGTGTAAGATTGAGCTTCGCATCTTCGTATGCAGCGTATGCCGCATTTTGCGGAAAGTTCAACCCAGCCATACTCAGCCCTTTTTCGTTGGTGGCCTCAAAGTATAACGGATAGTCGTTTATTACGGCAGCCATACCGATCATCGCATAATGCTGCGATAGCGTTTGTAAAAAGCGAAACGGCAAAGAAACGTGCCGCGGTGTGATAACGATCTTCTCGTTATATCCGCGTTCAAGGTCTAAATTTCTTCCGAAATAATGGGTGTTCGTGCGGCAACTGACGGCAGTGCACATACAGTGTCATCCTTTCCGAGTTAAGCATACCACACATTCAATATGCCCCGTATGAGGAAACATATCCACGGGTTGAATGCCCGTAACACGATAACCGCCTGCCGTGAGTACGCGTAGGTCGCGTGCCTGCGTTTCGGGGTTGCAGGAAATGTACACCACACGCGACGGCGCCAACGTGAGCAGAGAATTCAAAAACGGCATATCGCTGCCGGCGCGGGGCGGATCCATCAAAACCACGTCGACGTGTTCGCCACTGTTAGCCAGCTCCACCATATATTTTCCTGCATCACCCTGCACGAATGCAATGTTTTTCAGCTCGTTGCGGCGCGCGTTTACCTTGGCATCCTTTACGGCATCGGCGTTCAGCTCCACACCCACTACGTACTTGGCGCGCCGTGCCGCCACGATACCAATGGTACCCACGCCGCAGTAAGCGTCAAGCACGGTATCATTTTCCGTGATATTCGCCATATCTAATGCGGTTTTATATAATCGTTCGGTTTGTATGGGATTGATTTGATAAAACGATCGCGCCGAGATGCGGAATACGGCATCACACAGCGTGTCCTCAATGTATCCCGTGCCGTGCAGGACCTCTTCACGTTCACCAAGCAACATACTGGTGCGGTGCGGATTGATATTAAACACCACAGTAGTAATTTCGGGGTGGCGGCGTAACAACTCTGCCGTAAATTTTTTCTTAATGGGGAAGATGGGAGAGGCTCCCACCAAGACCACCATAATTTGTCCGCTTGTGAAACCGCGGCGCACCAGCACGTGACGCAGAAAGCCTTTGCGAGAATCTTCGTTATACGGCAAAATACCGAACGACGGAAGCATCTTGCGGATCGTTACTACAATACGGTCAGCTTGTCGGTCTTCGATCTGGCAGGAATCCACCTTCACGATGCGATGTGAGCTGGATTGATAGACGCCCGAAATAACCTCGCCGCGACGAGTGAGGCCAAATGCGGCTTGTACCTTGTTTCGGTAATAATACGGACGCTCCATACCGATGATGGGAGCAACGCGGTGATACTTGCCAAGTAAGGAGATCACGGTTTCCTGCTTGTGGTGAAGCTGCCGTTCGTAATCCATATTTTGCAATTGGCAGCCGCCGCATTTACGCGACAGAGGACAACGCGGTAGTGTACGGGGAATGTCGCTCATTTTTTACCCTCCACAAAATAGGTGGCTTCCATGTCGGCTACCGACAGTGCAAACGCGAGTGGGAACATTTCAAACGCTTTGCCTACGTTGCGTTCGTCTTCGGTTCCTGCGAAGCCCATATGATAGCGAATGGCAAACGCTTCTTCTCGCGTTAGGCGCATATAGCCCGACAAAATATATACGGATTTTTCACCGTGTCCGTAGGGGAGGCGGTCGTCAAATTCATACGTATCCACGCTTTCCCATTTTCCCTCGGCGTTTTTTACGTTACGCTTTCCGGGACGGTACACATTGATCTTGCAAACGTCGTGAAGCAACGAAACGATAGCAATGCTTTCCTCGCTGAAGGTGAGCCCGTAGGTTTCCTTCATACGTTCGCGGTTAAGATAATGCGAGAGGCAATCATACACGTTTAAGCTGTGCTCAGCTAAGCCGCCGCGGTAGGAGCCGTGAAAGCGCGTGCTGGCAGGGGCTTCAAAAAAGTCGCTTGATGACGATTGTAAATATTCCAAAAATTTATCAGCACCTTCTCTGTGAATGTGCTTGGTATAGAGCTCGATAAAGCGTTCTTTGGTTGTCATAAACACCGCATCCTTTCTCATTAGTTTCAGTATACCGCCTTTTTGCAATTTGTGCAACAGAAATCCCAAAATTATGGGTGACAAACACGAATGGGTGGTGTATAATAAATAGGTATGTAGATTGGGGGATTGTGCTATGAATTTTTGGAAAGCTATTTTGGTGCCGTTTAAAGGCTTTGTGATTGGTTCGTCCATGACAGTGCCCGGTGTGAGTGGCGGCACGATGGCAATTATTTTGGGTATCTACGACCGTTTGATTGCCTCTATCAGCCATTTCGGAAGCGATATTAAACGTAACCTGTGGTTCCTTGCCAAGTTCTGTTTGGGCGCCGTGGTTGGCTTTTGCGCACTGGCCTCCACGATTGGTTGGCTGTTGGAAACGTTTCCCATTCCCGTTTCCTTCTTTTTCTTCGGCGCCATTGTAGGTGGCATTCCTGCCTTGTACCGCAAAACGAGAGAATCTCAATTTAAGATTTCCTCGGCGCTGTACATTTTGTTAGGCCTCGGCATCGTTCTCGGTATCGGCTTTTTGCCGCAGGGCTTAATGCCCGATTCTACCAATCTTTCGTTTGTGAGCTTGCTTATTTGGCTGCTCGCAGGCTTGGTGGTATCGTTGGCACTCATTCTTCCGGGTATCAGCACGTCGCATATGCTGCTGGTGCTTGGCATTTACGCCAAAATGTCGGGTGCGATCGACACCACGGTAGCATGGCTTAAGTCCTTGCTCGGCGGCCCTGCTGTGGAAGGAGCAGGCGAAGCTGTTACGTTCTTGGCACTGCTTGTTATTTCCACGCTGATCGGGGTAATGCTCATTACACGGCCGCTGGAATGGACGATGAAAAAATTTCCGCATCAAACGTATTGCGTGATCATGGGCTTTGTGGTTGGTTCTTTGGCGGATATCGCCGGGGATATCGTGTGGCCCGCGTTGCAGGTACAAGCGAGTGTGCTGTCGTGGGTGATCACGGCAGTGGTGTCTGTGGTAACGTTGGCCGCAGGCTGTGCCGCTATTTTGTATTTATCTCGTTTTTCGGAAGACGAATAATCAAAAACTCACTAAGAGGTGATCGTGTTGAGAGCGTGCGATTCTTTTTTAAATTCGCTGAAGGGGCGCCGCGTGGCGGTGTGCGGAATCGGGCATAACAATTTATCGGTAATCTACCAATTGCTTGAAAAGGGCGCCGTAGTAACCGCGTGTGATAAACGTACTCGTGAACAGCTGGGGGATACGGCGGCTGAATTGGAAGCCGCCGGTGCGGTGCTGTGTCTTGGTGAAGGCTACTTGGATTCGTTGGATGCGGAACTCATTTTGCGCACTCCGGGGATGAAACCGTATTTGCCCCCGTTTGAGGCAGCGCGTGCTGCAGGGCGCACCGTAACATCGGAAATGGAATTGTTTTTCGAGCTGTGCCCTGCACCCTTGTATGCAGTAACGGGCTCCGATGGTAAGACAACCACAACCACCGTGATTGCCGGTCTGCTGCGTGCGGCAGGGCATACGGTGCATTTGGGCGGTAATATCGGGAATCCGATGCTGCCGATAGTGGAGCAGGTGAAGGAAACCGATAAAGCGGTGGTGGAGCTTTCCAGCTTTCAGCTGACGATGATGACACAAAGCCCTCAAGTTGCTGTGGTTACCAACGTGGCTCCCAATCATTTGGATTGGCACACCGATATGCAGGAATACGTGGATGCGAAAAAGAATTTGGTATCACACCAACGCGCAGGTGACCGTGCCGTATTGAACGCAGACAATGAGTATACGGCCGCTTTTGCCGAGGAGTGCGCAGGCAACGTGTGGTGGTTCTCACGCCGCCACACCGTGAAACGCGGTGCGTATCTGGGTGAGGATAATGTGTTGTACGTTACCGACGGCACGGTGACGGAAGCGGTGCTGCCGGCCTGCGAAATTTTAATTCGCGGCGTGCATAATATCGAAAACTATCTGGCGGCATTCGCAGCAACCTATGGTACTGTTCCCGTGAAGGTGATGGCCGATTTTGCCCGTACCTTCGGTGGGGTGGCTCATCGTTGCGAATTGGTACGCCGTTTTGGCGGTGCCGAGTGGTATAACGATTCCATTGGCAGCAGCCCTTCGCGTACGATCGCCGGCTTGGAAGCCTTTGACCGAAAGGTGATTTTAATTGCAGGCGGTTACGATAAGCATATCCCGTATGATCCGTTGGGACCCGTGGCAAAAAACACCGTAAAGCACGCCGTACTGTTGGGTGCTACGGCGCCGCTGATCGAAGCCGTGCTGCAGCGTGATGCCTCGGAGGTGCCGATCACACGGGTGCAATCAATGGAGGAGGCGGTGCAAACCGCTGCCACCTTGGCAGGGGAAGGCGATATCGTGTTTTTATCACCTGCCAGCGCCAGCTTTGATATGTATCGCAATTTTGAAGAACGGGGCAACCATTTTAAACGCCTCGTGCAGGAGCTTAAATGATGAAACAACTGCTTGAAAAATTATGCTTGGCGGCAGGTGTGAACGGCGTGGGTGACATTGCCGACGTGATTGCCGCCGAACTGAAAAATTACGTGCCGCAGGTGCAGCGCGACCGCTTGGGTAACGTGTGGGGTGTGCGTCCGGCAGCTGCCGATAACGCGCCGGTGCTTTTGTTGGAAGCGCATATGGATGAAATCGGTTTTGTGGTAACCAACGTAACAGATAACGGCTTTTTGCGTGTTTCTGCTTGCGGCGGCGTTGATGAACGCATATTGGCGGCGCAGCCCGTCACGGTTCTTACCGATCCGCCGCTGTCGGGTGTGTTTTGTTCCACGCCGCCTCACATTGCCGGAGTGAACGGCAATGCGCTCAGCGCTGAAGAACGCGGTGTGGATATCGGCCTTTCTGCTGAAAAGGTCAAAGAAACGGTGGCTGTGGGCACACGCGTTATGTTTGCACCGCATTTTGAATCACTCCTCGGTGACCGTGTTTGCGCCAAGGCGTTGGATGACCGTGCAGGGTGTGCGGCACTGCTTTATGCATTGAAGCAATTGCAGAACGAAGCATTGCCGTTTACGGTGGTTGCTCTCTTTGCCGTGCAGGAGGAGCTTGGAACGCGTGGGGCCGCACCGGCAGCCTTTGCCGTGAATCCCGATGCTGCTATCGTGGTGGACGTGAGCTTTGCCTACACGCCCGATGCCAAAGCGTGTGAGTGTGGTGTGCTGGGAAAAGGCCCGATGCTGGGGATTTCACCGATGCTGGATTATGATTTGACAGAACAACTGCGTGCCTTGGCCTCCTCGGCTTCAATGCCGATTCAATACGAAGTGATGGGCGGTTCCACGGGCACGGATGCCGATAAGAAGTCG
>JAZQTE010000409.1:0-5368 GCA_045630505.1 Acutalibacteraceae bacterium
CCATCTTTGACATCTGCATAAAACTTAATAAAACGACGTTGCCAGCGGGCAACGGCGTGTTCGGTTCCGGATAAGCCGTTTAGGAACGCTTGCGGGTGAAACCGCCGTGTTTCCCGTGAAGTGAACGCTTTAAATCCGGCATTTTTTCATCACTCGTTTGTTTAAAACGGGACATCATTTCCTCAAAGCTGGCATTTTCTGCAGGGCGAGATGCCTGCCATTCGAATCCGCCGGGACGACCGGGCGAAGTGCGACGGCCCGCAGGTGCACGATTGGTACGCGGAGGAGGATCCATCGCTTTTTTGATGGAAAGACTGATTTTTCCGTCTTCACCAATGCTAAGAACCTTCACCTTAACTACTTGACCTTCGGTTACGTGATCACGAATTTCTTTCACGTAAGTAGGTGCCACCTCGGAGATGTGCACCATACCCGTTTTGCCGCCTTCCAGTTCCACAAAAGCACCGAATTTGGTAATACCGGTAACTTTTCCTTCTACACACGCGCCAACTTCCAAAACCATTTTGCGGAGTTCCCCCTACTGTTTAGAAAATCATTCACTCGGGATTTCGACTAAGATCGTCTCACCCGGTTTTGCCAATCCTTGTTTGCGCGCCTGCTGTTCCAAATATTCTTCGTAGCTGCTGAGCTGATCCTCTAACATCAGTTTGGAATTCATTTGTGCATCCAACTGGGCGTTAAGATCGTCTAATCGCTGCTTGCTTTCGTTATATTGCAGCCGCAGCTTCACGAAAGAGATCACCACAAACAGGGCAAGAGCCAAAAAGGCTGCACGAAATAACCAAGACTTTGTAACGCTCATCCTTTTTCGCTCCTTCCACGCAAATTTATACACGATGATTATACACTATCTTCCCCTTGCGTTGCAATACCTTTTTGAAAAATATTTTGGTTTTTTTCGCAAGATTTCGACATTTTTGGCATACTTTTCCAATCACGCTCCTTGCTCGACGAAGCAACGGTTCTAAAAGGCGTGTACGCAGCAGCTTCGACACTCGCTTATAAACCTTCACAAGAGCGGAAACACCCGTTAAAAGTGAGTTTCCTACCGTATAACGATACGCAAAAAAGCCAACGCCGGCAGCAAGCAGCGTGTAACCGCGAACCCGCCCCTCGGTCAGGGCCAGTGAAAACAGAAAAAACATCGCCGCTGAGGTGGCACCGAAAAGAACGTCTTGGAAAAACACGGCGACTTTCGTGATTGCGAATAGCCTTCTCCACACACGAAACAAATCGTAGTATACGCCCGTAAGGAATCCCATTCCGGCCGCGTAAAAAAGAAGCCGCAATTGGTCGGCATTCGTGAATCCCATCGCTAACGAAACAGCTTTCCGAAAAGGCCGCTCTTATAACTTTTCAATTCTGAATACGTCAACGAATCGATGTCACCAACCAACGTCAGATCTCCGCTCTCGATGCATAGACGCTGAACGTGCAAATGACTTCCCTTCACCGTTAATTCCCCCAAGGCTGTGTAAAGGATCACGGTATCCTCATCAAAGCTGTCGACGTCTTGCACACCGGAAACCGACAGTGCATTTCGCTCGCTCAAGCTAAGCACGTGCGGCATCAACGGCTTTTCCTGCTTTTGCTGTTCTTTCATACTACCGCCTCCCGTACACCACTATATGAGCAAGCTGCGATGAATATACAAAAAACAAGATGCCGAAGCATCTTGTTTTTACAGCATTTTATAGAGCAGCGCGGCATCATTCTTTGCCACCGTTTCCTGCACGGTTACCACTTCAACGCTGATTTCGCGGGTGCCGAACTGTATGCACAGCACGTCGCCCACCTTTACATCGTAGGAGGCGCGGGCCGCCTTTCCGTTTACCAATACACGGCCGGCATCGCACGCTTCATTCGCCACGGTGCGGCGCTTGATCAAGCGAGATACCTTTAAATATTTATCCAATCGCATAGTAAAATCTCCTTGGAATAATTGAAAAGCCGCCCGTTTCGGCGGGCGGCTTCGCAAAAAACTTATTTCGCAACCTTCTCTTTGAAAGCCTGACCGGCCTTGAAAGCAGGAACGGTGGTAGCAGCGATCGTGATCTTCTCCTTGGTGAGAGGATTCAGACCGGTGCGAGCATCGCGTTTGCGAGCTTCGAACGTACCGAAGCCGATGAGCTGAACCTTATCGCCGGCGGCAACAGCCTCAACGACGGTATCCAGCAGGGCAGCAACAGCCTTTTCGGCATCTTTCTTGGACAGCTCAGCTTTTTCTGCAACAGCAGCAACCAATTGAACCTTGTTCATGAGTATAAACCTCCAAAAATTTAGTATTCCAACGGAATAACTCCGATTAGAATCTGCAGTGAATTAACACTATTGTGTATTGTATCGCAATCCTTGATTTTTTTCAAGGGCTTTTTGAAAAAAAGTCGTCTTTACTCCTATTTTTCTACAAAAATACCAAACATTACCTTTGGTTTTTGGTTATTATCACCTAAAAAGCTTAATGATTCAGTATATAGTCGGTACAACGCTGCGTTTCAAAGCGTACACGCTCGATATCCAGCGTGAGAAATTCACCGTTTTTGTACAACACACGACCGTCTGCCATCGTCATACAAATTGCATTACTCCCCGCAGCATACAAAAGATTGGATAACGGTGCGTGTGACGGGCAAAGGCCGATATGTTGTGTGTCCACCACAGTAATGTCGGCCCGATACCCCACGGCAATATCGCCGCAATCCTCGCGCCCTTGTGAAAGAGCTCCGGCGCGCGTTCCGCAATACAACACCTGCTCTGCCGAAAACGCCGACGGATCGCACGCAACACCCTTCGCCAGCAAACCGGCCGTTTTCATTTCATCCAGCATATCCAACGTATTGTTGCTGGCCGCCGAGTCAGTACCGATTGCTACCGAAACACCCTTTTTCAGCAGCTTGGAGGTTTGCGCAATGCCACTGCCAAGCTTTAAATTGCTCTTGGCGCAATGCGCCACCGTGGCATCGTGTGACGCAAGCAGCTCCATATCGGCATCCGTTAGCCAAACGCCGTGTGCCAACGTTACGGGACGCTGTAATAAGCCACATTCTTTCAGTAACGCTGTCGGCGTCATACCGTGGCGTCCCACGCACTCCAAATGTTCCTTTTGCGTTTCGGAAACATGAATGTGCATACGCACACCGTATTCCTCGGCCATTGCCGCCGTATCTCGCAGAATATCGGGACGAGTGGTATATTCGGCATGGGGCGCCACGTCGATCAAAATGCGACCGTCCCCCGCACGGTGAAAATCCGCAATCAGCTGCTTCAATTCGCCGTAAGCAGGCAAATCGGCGAATTTCTTGCTTGCATCAAAGCAAGACACGCCACGCCCGATATTGGCCTTGATCCCACATTCCAACGCCGCTTTCGCGGTTTCATCACAAAAATAATACATATCGGTGAAGGAGGCCGTACCCGTAGCGATCATCTCGGCCATACCCAGCAGACTGCCCCAGTACACTGCCTCACCGAACAGCTTATCCTCAAAGGGGAAAATGCGGTCGAACAGCCACGATTGCAGCGGCATTTCTTCCCCGTATCCGCGCATCAACGTCATCGCTACGTGCGTGTGCGCATTCACAAAGGCAGGAAGCAACAACCGATGCCGACCGTCTACGCGTTCTCCGAAATCTTCGGCAGGTGCTTGCGAGGACAGCCACGCAATGCGGCTATCCTTAATGCCGACGAACTGATTTTCCAAATACGTTCCGTCGGCCTTTAAAACGGCTACGTTTTCAAACAGCATTAGCTTTCCGCCCTTTCCAGACGCTTTACGATCTCACGCACCAACGCACTGAATTTTTCCGAGGCTTGTCCCGCCACCTCGGTGACCTCATCGTCGCTCACGTGGGTGCCGGCAATCATTCCGGCCGCCATATTGATAATGCACGAAATGCCAAGCACATGCAGACCGCAGCGCGATGCTACGATGGCTTCGGGTACGGTGGACATTCCCACCGCATCGCCGCCCAAGATGCGCAGTGCACGAATTTCTGCAGGCGTTTCGAACTGAGGGCCTCCCATAAAGCAATATACACCCTCGTGAACGGACAAAGACAGCGCCGCGGCCGCTTCTTTGGCAACGGTGCGCAGCGACGGCGTATAGGTTTCGGTCATATCAAAAAAGCGCTGACCAAAGAATTCGTCGGCCTCTCCGCGTTCGGGGCTGTCGGCACACAGCTTAATATGATCGTTAATCAGCATCAAGTCGCCCGGTACAAACGCTTCGTTCATACCGCCTGCGGCATTTGTTAAAATCAGCGTGCGCACACCAAGGCAATACAGTACCCGCACGTAGAACGTAACGGTACGGAAATCATAGCCCTCGTAGTAATGAAAACGCCCCGAAAAGGCAAGCATCCACTTCCCTGCCAGCTTGCCTATATTTAATACGCCGGCATGCGAAGCCACGGTAGACAGCGGGAAACCGGGAATTTGTGCGTATGGGATACGCACTGCTTGTTCCATTTCATCGGCCAAAAAGCCGAGCCCCGAGCCTAAAACGATAGCCGTGTCCCCAATGACGGTACCTGCTTCGGCGGCCTTTTCTTTTAAATAGGCGGCCGCCTTTAACACCTGTTCGCGTTCCGTGCTCATCAGTTCAGCTTCTTCCCACACTGATTGCAAAACGCAGCGTCTTGCGCGTTAAACGCACCGCATTCGTCACAGCGGATCACATTTTTGCTCTGCATAACCTTTTCTTCTAAGCGCGCCAGCTCGGCCAATTGCTCGTCGAGCGAAGCAATGCACGCCTCCACCAATTCGTCCACCGATTCTCCGCTGCGGCGTCCGTCGTAGACCAAGCGGCCCAAGCCCTCATACAGCGAAGCGATCTCGCGGCGAAGATCACCGATCTTCACGTGAATCTTGGCGCTTTCCACCAGCTCTCCCGTCTTTTTGCCGGCATCCACCGCCAATGATTTTGCACGGGACAATACTTCTTCAAATACAGCCATTATTATCGCTCCTTTTCTCCTGGTAATTCTATTATAAAAAAATTGCTGTTAAAAAACAAGTCCTATCCGATAAATTCTCTAAGCAATGACGTTTCACTTAACATCGTAGGAGAAACGGGCTGCCACGCCGATAACGCCCGTATCAGCCGATCGACCTCGGAGAAGTACACACTGTCGCTTTGAACCTCCCGAAGCAGCGGTAACAGTTCGTTGGCGAGCACCGCCGTTTCAAACGCAAGCGTGGTATCTAAAACGATATCCGCTTGGTCCACACACGGGAACATATACAGTTCTTCCCCACGCACGACCTGACGCCACATATTCATCGTGTTTTCCACCGAGCTGTTGCGAAAACGGTAATCACGCAGCAAGCGCCGTACCAAGCGCATATC
>JAZQTE010000410.1:0-2736 GCA_045630505.1 Acutalibacteraceae bacterium
CATTGATATCGTGCGTGACAGCGAGCCTGCCGCTACGCGGCCGCGTATTGCGTCCAGCGTGAAGCAGCGAGCCGATAACGAAATGACGGAACGCGTGATTCGGTATATGGAGGAGCATTTGTGCGAAAGCCTCAGCTTTTCCGCCATTTGCGTGTATTCGGCACAAAGCGCCACCAATCTGAAAACGGTATTTAAAACCGTGACGGGTATGGGCGTGATGGAATATTATCGGTATCTGAAAATCGAACGCGCCAAGCAGATGCTGCGCGAGGGCAGCGGTAACATTACCCAAATTGCCGACCGTTTGGGGTATACGTCGGTGCACTATTTCTCACGCCATTTCAAGCAGGCCACGGGAATGACACCGCGTGAATATACCCAGTCGATCCAAGCGCACGGATAAAACGGCAAAGGAAAACAAACACCGTTATATTCGCTCTCATCGCCCGAGGTGTTGCACCGCAGGCTGCTATCAAGGGCTAATTGCTAACAATAAAATCCCGCCGATTATTCGGCGGGATTTTGGTCTTTTCTTTTGGGAAAGAAGGGTGTATACTGGTGTGGGGTGATAGTTATGTACAAATATGAAACGCATTTACACACGTCGCCGGTCAGTCGCTGTGCGCGGGCGAGTGTGGAGGATACGCTGGTGTTTTACAAGTCGATGGGTTACGACGGCGTATTTATTACCAATCATTTCTTCGATGGCAGTATGAGTCCTGCGCCCGATAATACCTACGAGGGGAAGATCAACTTTTTCTTCTCGGACTACGAACACGCGCTGGATGTTGGTGCAAAGCTGGGGATCAAGGTGTTCGGCGGCGTGGAAACGAGTTACAAAGGCACGGACTTTTTGGTGTACGGGCTGGACAAGGCGTGGTTTCTCGCGCATCCCGAGATCGTGGAGATGGAGCGTTCCGATTTTCTGACGCTGATGCGGGAGAGCGGTGCGCTCATCATTCAGGCGCATCCGTTCCACGAAGCGCCGTATATTGACCACATTCGTCTGTTCCCACGGCACGTTCACGGCGTCGAGATCGTGAATGCGGGTCATAAGGATGAGCACAACCGTATGGCGAAGCTGTACGCCGAGCATTACGGGCTGATTCCGTTCGCGGGGTCGGATAATCACTTTGCGGGCGAGCAAAGACGGCTCGCGGGCGTGGAGTTTGACGAGCCGATCGACAGCGTTGAGGAGTTTATCGCCGCTGTGAAAAGCGGGGCGGCCAAGGTGTTTACGCTGATCAACGAAGGGTGAGGCAGGATGTTCAGAGAGTTGACCCGAAAAAAGCAGAAACTGTCCCATGAGGAGTGCCTGCGCATTCTCAAAGAGGAGAAGCGCGGGGTGTTGTCGGTCATCGGTGACGACGGGTATCCGTATGGGATGCCGATGAATCACTGGTACAACGAGGTTGACGGCAAACTCTATTTTCACTGCGGCAAGGTCGGACACCGTGTGGATGCACTGCGGCGCGATCCCCGCGTGTCGTTTTGTGTGTACGACGGCGGTTACCGCAACGACGGCGAGTGGGCGCTGAATATCCGCAGTGTCATCGTGTTCGGGACGGTCGAGGTGGTGGAGGATGCGGAGCGTATCGCACACGCGACGGCGATGCTCAGCCGTAAATTCACCGACAACGAAGCGTATATCGCCCGCGAGATCGCGCAGTATGCGGCGAATACGGCACTGCTCGTGCTGACACCTGAGCATATCTGCGGTAAATTGGTCAACGAGGCGTAAGGCGAGGAGAACGGTCATGAAATTAGCGACATAAAATTCATACCGGGCGTCGTGCCGGTGGGCATGCTATCTTACAATAAGAATGAATACAATTTTGGCATTGTTTCAGTTTGTGATGACCCCAATGCTATGCCGAGTATAATTTTGCAATCCCAAAACACTTTTGCATTTGTTTACGTCAAAGGATATTCTGCATTAACTGAACCCGTTTTAAGCGAACAAGAAAGAAATGAATTGCTTTTGCGTCGTGAGAGGAATTAAAAGGAAGCGCGAAAATTTCGTGCTTCCTTTTTTACTATCTTTTAGAGTGCGCCCCATTACAAAGTGTCCCCCTTTATTGTCCTTTTTGATAATTTTGCTTGTGTTTTTACGGGGGGGATGGTATACTGGAACGAAAGGTTATGAATGTGAGGTTTTTATGATGAAACGGATAGTGACGCTGATCTTGTGTTTTTTGATGCTGTTTTCGTTGTGTGCTTGCGGTGAAGCGGGCGACAGCACGGCAACGACTACCGTGGAAACGGTGGTGACTACCACGGCGTTGGAAGGCGAAGCGGACGCAACGACCACGGTGGCGGAGGCGACCACCACGGTGACGACTACGCAAACGAAGACGGAAGCGACCACCACGGTGGCGACTACCACGACGGTGGCAACCGAGGCGGCAACAACGACGGTGAGGACCATTTCGCGGCCGATGACGAAAGTGACGACCAAAAAGGCGACGACCGTGGCAACTACGGCGGCGCCGAAGAGCCCGTTTACGTATATCGTTGAGAGCGGCAAGGTGACGATTACGGGTTACGAGTCCAACGAGATGGCGGTGGTGATTCCCGAAACGATCGAAGGGTGCCCCGTGACGGAGATCGGCGGTACGGCGTTTTGTGATATGGCGATCACGTCGATCGTGATTCCGAACGGCGTGGAACGCATTGGCAACAGCGCGTTTTGGGGTTGTTATCGGTTGGAAACCATGTCGGTGCCGAGTACGTTGA
>JAZQTE010000411.1:0-2663 GCA_045630505.1 Acutalibacteraceae bacterium
AAACCGCCCATCCACTGGTGAAGCACCGTGGTGACCTCCACATCGGAATAGCCGTATTTCTGCAGGTATTCATCGGTAAGCTCCTGCAGCGTGCGGATAGCAGCGATATCCTGCACAATGTTACCGCATTGGCCGTAACCAACAGTGATGTTCTTAACGCCCTGCTCTGCAGCAAGAAGCGCCTCAATGATGGCAGCCGCATGAGAAATACACGGCGGAACCAGCGTACCGGTCAACGGGCCGTAGGGCTCACGGTTGATAGAAACGCCCATTTCTTCGTACATACCCGTTAAGCGGTCAACATACTGCCAATCGCGAATAGTGCGTTCCATAGGAATATTTTTGCAGTACGGGAGGTTATAGGAGATACCGCCACCCTCATAGCTGGTGAAGCCACCCGCATAGGTGATTTCCGTGAGCAAGCGGGCATCAGGTGTACCGTGACGAACCTGCATAGGCACGTTCACACTTTCGATCACGCGACGGCAATTGGCAACACCGTGATTAACTGCAGGAAAACCGTTGAGCATCGCGCGCTCCAAGCGAATCGATTCGGCAATGCCGTTTTCCGCTTCTTCGTAACGGTTTTGACGGGTATAGCTATCGATCGTGGAAGGCAGCAAATCAGCTTCACCGAATTCTTCCAGATACTGCATCAGTTTGATATGCTCTTCCACAACGGGAACGCCGGCGCGAGGCTGCACCAACGTTTTGTTGTTGCGTTTGGCATCTAACAATTTTTTGGAGAAATTGCGGCTTTCCGGCATTGCCTTGTGATAAGCAACCGCTTCTTCAACGTTGACATCCTTACCGGTGGGCCATTGAGTGAGTACCTCCTGACGAAGGGCTTGAAATTCATCCTCAGGAATTCGTTTGTTCCGAATGTGCAAAATACCGTTCATGATGTTCTAACTCCTTTTTCAAAATTTTAAGCGCCGTTTGAGGATAATACGAAGAAAGCAATCCCATCGCGGCCACAATATACGTTCTATCCACCCAAATATCCGCTTCACGGGGGCGAAGCGACATTGGATCGGCCATAGAATACAGAGCGTGTGAGGCGATTTCCGCCGTTCGTTTGGTATGTATCAGGCTACCGCCCGTCACCAAGATTTGCTTCACGCCCGTGAGGTTTTTCCCTTCTTGAATATACGTCTGCCCCATCAGAGTGTACGTTTCCGTCAGCGTTCCTGCATGGCGAGCAACGGCTTCCCGAATGGCGCTGCCTGCCAGCGCAAAATCCAACGCCTCCAACTCGGCATCACCGTTGGGCACCGAATCGGTATTGGCTTTCAAAAATTCCACCAATTCGGTAACGCGTTCCTCTGTCAACCCCGAAAGCTTACTGATCTGACGCACCCCGGCAGCATCAACGATTCCCTGCACGCTGTAACGCATACCGATATCGCCTTCGACCGTTCGTTTGGCATACGGTTCGGGAAGCCCTTTAAACACGGTGTTCATATGTTCGGGCATACCGTCTGCCAGCGAGTAAATATCCGTGGTTGCACCGCCAACATCCACCGCTACCAAATCACCGATACCGCTTTCCCCTTCACAGCCGCCGGCCAGCAGCTTCATCGCTTGCATTACGGCGGAGGGAGTCGGCATCAAGATGTCCGACAACAACGTGGAAACGCGGCTGAGCCCCTTGGCTGTTACAATACGGCTTAAGAAGATCTCACGAATTTTTTGTTGGGCCGGTTCCACCTGCAGCACACCGAATTTCGGCATAACGTTCGGGCAAACGTAAACCTCACAGCCTGCCAATATTCGTTCACACTCTCGCGCCGCCGTGCGGTTACCGGCAATCACGATTGGAAACTCAGGCTTCATAGCCGCCAGCATTTTCGCGTTGTGAAGAATGCATTCGGTATTTCCGCCGTCGGTGCCGCCAACCAGCAAAAAAATATCCGGTTTAGCGTTTTTTATTTCGTCGATATCGTCTTCCGTTAGCTGAAAGGCATACACACCTACCGTTTTTGCACCTGCGCCCAAGCTGGCCTGCTTGGCGGCTTCACCCGTAAGTTCGGGAACCAAACCGCTCGTTACCATACGCAGACCGCCGGCCGCCGAAGAGCAGGCATAGCAAGCATCGTATTCTAACTTACCAACCTTTTCTTCCAGCAACCGCAGCCCGTTTTCCAAACCGTCGTTAATATCGGTTTGAACAGTCGTGTACGAAGCGGCCGTACCGAGAATACACTCGGCATCAACATCTACAGCAGTAAGCTTCGTGTATGTGCTGCCGAAATCGATCAGCAAGATAGGCTTCACGCCGTTTCACCGTCCATGTGCAGCAGTTCACGCAACGCTTCGATGGTGGTTTCGGGAGCTGTGCCGGGAGGGAACGCGCGATCGAAGCCCATAGCTAAGAAGCGCTTTTCAACGTCTTCGAATTTTTGTTTACCGATAACGATATTTCCACCCACGACCAACGGGATCCCCTTAAGACCCGCTTCGTCGCACTTTTCACGCATACCGCGGCAGTCGAGCTCCCCTTGACCGTACAGAGAAGAAACAACAATAGCATCGGCGCCGGATTCAATGGCAGCAGCGATGTATTCTTCCTGCGATACCATAACGCCAAGATTTACGACTTCAAATCCGGCTTCTGTAAACGCATGATACAGGATTTTGTTGCCTACAGCGTGTACATCGGC
>JAZQTE010000412.1:0-3301 GCA_045630505.1 Acutalibacteraceae bacterium
GAGGCACAGCCGTCGTTCCGCCAAAAGACCGAGCTTCCGGCAACAGAACGCGGTACCGCCATGCACACGTTTATGCAGCACGCCGTGTATCCTGCCGCTGCTGCCGATCTCTCTGCAGAGGTCGTGCGTCTGACCGCTGCAGGACTCCTTACAAAGCAGCAGGCCGACTCGCTAAACCAAAAAAAGCTGGCTGCGTTTTTCCAAAGCCGTCTGTACGACCGTATGGCGCGTTCGCCGCGGTGCTTGCGTGAATATCCGTTTACCTCGTTGCTGGCGGCCTCGTATATCGATCCGGCGCTTACCGATGACGAAGCGTTGGTGGTGCAGGGTATTGCCGACTGCGTATTTGAAGAAAACGACGGTTTGGTGATCGTGGACTACAAGACCGACCGTGTAAACGACGGGCAGATGCTGGTGGAAAAATACCGAGCGCAGCTGGAAACGTATCGCCGTGCCTTGGAAAAGGCCTTGGAAAAGCCGGTGCGCGAATGTGTGCTGTATTCCTTTGCGTTGGATGAGGCTGTGCACGTGCCGATGGAGGAAGTGGAATGAACGTCGTATTACTGGGGATGCCCGGCTGCGGCAAAAGTACCGTAGGGGTGCTTTTGGCCAAGGCGCTGCTTTTTGGGTTTTTGGATACCGATCTGCTGATACAAAACGAAGAGGATCTGCCCTTGTGCGAGATCTTGCAGCAGCGAGGCGCCGAAGGATTTAAAGTGTTGGAAAACGAGGTGCTTTCTCGCATTTCGTGTGACCGCTGCGTGATCGCTACGGGCGGCAGTGCGGTGTACGGGCGTGAAGCTATGGCCCATTTGAAGCAAAACGCCGTGACGGTGTATTTGAAGATCACGCCAAGCGAAGCGAAACGGCGCATTCACAACATTACCACACGCGGAATCGTGATGCCGCCCAAGTATACGCTGGAGCGGCTGTACGAAGAACGCGCGCCCTTGTATGAACGGTATGCCGACTTGACGGTGGATTGTATGGGGCTGACAGTTGAACAATGCGTAACCGCCATTGCGGAGCAACTGAAATAGTAAGGAAAGACCACCGACTGCGTGTCGGTGGTTTTTTCTTACAGAAAGCCTTGGTCGGTCTTTTTTAAATTTACCGAGGCTGTGACGGTTGCCAAAGGCAGCAACGCCGACGCCCGTTCCTTGGCCACTCCCAGCTGTGCAGACATACGGCGCGCAAGCCCCAACGGATCGCTGCCGTATTCCGCAACGCTGCGGGTGACGGCAGCGGCAATGCGTTCGGCCAATTGCTTTTCGCAAAGCGCCAAGACATCGCCGCTTGCGGTATCGTTTTTCTCTATGATGCGTGCTACCGCCGATACCTTCACGGCAAGACGGCGCTCGTTTTCCCACGTAACGGCGGTGTGAAGGTTTTCCAGACGAAGCGAGGTGTTTTGCAGCGTACATAAGCAAAACTCGCTCTCCCCTGCCGCCAACGCCAAGCCTACGCTTTCTTCGGCGTTCAGCACGCCTGCGAATCGACCGTCTGTAAACAGAGCGGTGCCTTGCAGCTTGGGCGTGCCGTCTTCTACGCTCATCAGCGGTAACGCCAGATCGTACATACCGCTGAGGGAACGCTCGACATCTAACAGCTGTGCCGTAACGGTGCGTGAAAAGCGCTCACCCTCCCACAGCATTTGCGACACGTATTCGGCAGGAATGGCATCGCTGCCCACTGTGATACCAAGCAGAGCCGACGGATCGCCGCGACATACCAAAAGCTCCACGGGGGCGCGCCCCTCTTGGTTGCGCATAAAATAGTCAAGCGCCTCGTAGACGGAATTTTCTTTGCAATACGCCAGCCCCAATACGATAATTTTATTTTGCAAAATATACGTGCGCTTGCCTGCTTCGTTTAAAAAGCCCTGCAACGCCTCGGCTACCGTTTTGCCCGTGGCGGTGTACACGGCGGTGGCCGACTCGGTTTGCTCCGATAGGCTGCCTGCCGTTTTGAGTGCCTCCACCGCTTGTACCGATACCTCAAAACGGCTGCCGATGCCAAGCCCCGTAACAATCACCTGCTTTCCCACGGCCGCTTGCGGACGGCAGCCGCAAAGTAAGGAAAACAACAAACAGACGCACAACCACCGTTTCACGGGCGGCACCTCCTTTTTAGCCAATATAATGCGAGGGGCAGTCCCACGCAAAACAATCCCAGTACGCCCCAATACACGGCCGTAACGATGGAAGAAACACGCAAAGCGGGGGCAACAAGTGCCACGACACACACAACGGCGGCACCCACCGCCACACCCCACGGGGCTTTTTGGCAAAGCACACGGCGTGCGGTGGCGGTGAACAGCGCGGCGAACAACGTCATTCGCACGAAGAAGGTAGCAAGCCACACCGTCACAATGAGAATATCCATTCGTTCGAACACGCCGATCTGCGCCGCAGCGGCAGCCGTGTAATACGGATAGGCCGTGCGCTGCGCAAAGTCACCGAGCACACCCAGTGCCGTGAGCGTGATGACGACGGTAACGGCTGACGTTGCCGCCGCAAAGCCGAATACGGCTCTTCCCTTTTTGCCGTTTGTGTGCGGCAAAAGCAAGCCCAGCACGGTTATCTCTGCCGTGCGTGGAAGCTCCGCCACGGCGGCGCGAAGAACGGGCGCCGTTTCTCCGTGAGTGGTAATCGGAAAATACCACGTTCGCATTTCGGGAATCAACGCCAGCCCGAATACCAGCAGACAAACCAGCGTGAAGGCTGCCACGGGTAAGGCGGCGCGTGCCAAGGCGGCAACGCCGTACAGCGAGGCGAGAAACGCCACCACAACGAGGGACACCGAAAGTAAGGGTACCGAAAAATTGCTGTTCATTACCTTTTCAGCAAAATCGTGAAATTGTAGCACATCCACCGCAAGCAGGAATACGCAAAGCAGCAGGTATCCGCTGCCGACAATGCGCCCTGCCGTGCGGCCGAGGCGGTAGGCGGTGTTTAGCGTGCCGTCGAGGCACAGCGTGGGAAGGCACAGCAAGAACAACAGCAGGCCGCCGATACCAACGGCAAACAAGCGCGAACCGATGGACATATTGCCGAAGGCATCGTTTGTGAGCAGCAAGCAGCCCGATAAGCGAGAGGCGAGCAGCAGCACGGTCATCTGCACACCGCTGATGCGAGAGGCTTTATTCACGCGGGAGCTCCTCCTCCCCTTCGGCAATGCGAGAGCCGACTACGTTTTGCACCAAGAAGCGGTGACGGGAAAGTGTACGCCAATCCGAACGAATAAGCACGTCACGCATGGCTTTCAAGCTAAACGGCGCAAGCGGTGCGGTGATGGGAAT
>JAZQTE010000413.1:0-1500 GCA_045630505.1 Acutalibacteraceae bacterium
AGACGGGTTCGTGATGAGGCCCGGCTCGCTGAAATACGTGACAGCCTCGGGCGAGGAGGTCAGGATCCTCAACCAAAGTCTAACCGATACCGCATTTGGCGGCGGCACGGGGTATACGTTTGAATTCGCGGCACCTGCAGAGAATGCGACGGTGACGGCGGAATTCGTATCGGCTGAAACCACCACCTTTGCGGCGGACACCGTCGGTACCTCGCTGCACGTCCCTGAAAACGGTGAATACGACGGCATCCGCTTCCTCACGCGTCTGAATCTGGCGACGACGTTCGATCCCGAAGCGAACGCGCTGCTTGTAACCTACGGCGGTGCCGAGTACGAGATCGTGGAGTTCGGCTCGCTTTTGAAACGGTACGAGGAAGGCGTTGAGCTGACCATGGACAACAAACGGTGGCAGTCGAAGGCGTACGTCAAGGGCGGTACGATGTCGCTGATCGATTACACCGATTCCTATATCGATTTCACCGTCGTTATGATGAAAGGTTCTTCGCTTTCTTCAAATGTGTTCAAAGCACGTCAGTATACGGCGCGTGGGTACGTTGTTCTTGAGGATGAGAACGGCGTGCGGAAAACGGTGCTTTGTGATACACAGTTAACAAACAGTGTCAACGATATTTTGTCAAAGCAGGATGGGGCACAGTATTTCTCACCGATTTTGCGTTTTGCCGTGACGGGTGACGTGCATATCCGCACCACCACCAATGATCTGATGAGCAAGGATCGCTTAGCGCAGTTCTATGAAACCGCGTATGCGTACAGTGAATCGCAGACGACATACGACAAACTCGACGGTATTTTCTTTGTCGGTGATAACACGCAAACCGGTTCCGAGGCGGAGCAGACCTATTTCTTTGACTATCTGAAAAACAACACCAAAGAAGGCACGGTCGCCCAAACAGTGATGGGTAACCACGAATTCTATGCGACGGGACACTACACCGACGAATCCTTCGCACAGGCGCCGCTGAATTTTATGCAGTGCAGCGGCTACGAAGCGGTGGATAATCACCTCGTGATCGGCGGCTATCATTTCCTCTTCCTGTCGATGGACCGTTACAACAAGGCGGGTTCGGATTTCTTCAGCCCCGATAAGATCGCGTGGCTGAAGCAGGAGCTGGATATTGCCGTGGCGGATACTCCGGACAAACCGATCTTTGTGTTCCAGCACGAAGCGGCGCTGAACACGATGAAGCATTCGGGTACCACTTCGGGGGATGCCGATCTGAAAACATTGCTGGACGACTATCCGCAGGTCATCGACTTCTCGGGTCATACCCACGGTACGATGAGTGACCCGCGCACCATCTGGCAGGGCACGTTTACGGCATTGCAGACGGGCTCGCTGTGCTATCTGGGCATTCCGCTGATGGGAAAAACCACCGCCAAGCAAATTGATGATGAAGGTAACTGGGCAACGGGCGACATTGAAGATGCCGTGCGCAACGGCGGTATGTACTACATCGTCGAAATCGATGCCAACGACAC
>JAZQTE010000414.1:0-1293 GCA_045630505.1 Acutalibacteraceae bacterium
TATTGTAAAACCAAAGTGATGAGGTGAGGGAGTATGAATCGTAAGGTATCGGTAGGCGCGGCGATCGCGGTGGTTATTTTGGCCATTGCGCTCACCGTTTCGGCAACCATGATGATGGCGATGCGGCATTTTAGCTCCCTCGTGAGTGACGTTGGCCAGCGGCAAGCGATGTACGATTATCTGGATGAGATCGATACCGCCGCACGCGGCCAATATACGATTGATGAAGAAGTGCTGCGCGTCGCCTTGGCGCAAGGCTATTTAAAAGGTTTGTCCGATCCTTACGCCGAATATCTCTCTTCGGCACAGTATAAGGAAGTGCAAAGTGAGTTGGCCGGAAACTGCACGGGCTTTGGCTTGCAGCTGGTGGTATCGGATGCGAACGAGCTGACGGCGTCTTACGTGGCGGAAAATTCTCCCGCGGCGTTGGCCGGTATTCAAGCAGGCGATATCATCACCGCCATTGGTGAAACGGCGGTGGATGGCGCCTCGTTTGCGGGTGTGCAGGGGCGTTTGGAAAACGAAGAAAAGCTGCGCCTTACAGTGAAGCACAACAATGCGGAAGCTACGGTGGAGCTGGCGGTAAACACCTACACGAACATTAGCGTGCAGGGCCGTATCGTGCAGGATTCGGTGGGGTATATCCGCATTCGTTCCTTCAACAGCTTAACGGCGCTGCAGTTTAAGAGCGTTTACAACGAGCTAACGCAGCAGGGCGCCTTATACTTTGTATTTGACGTCCGCACCAACGAAGGCGGCAGCTTGGCAGCCGTGCAGGAAATACTGGGGTATTTGTTGCCTGCCGGCCCGTACGTGAGCTGCGTGAAGAAATCCGAAACCGAAGCCTTTACCGCAACCGATCCTTATGAAATGACCGCCCCGACAGTGACGTTGGTGAACGGCGGCACCACGGGTGAAGCGGAGCTGTTTGCCGGTGTGCTGCAGGATTTTTTCAAAACGCGCTTAGTCGGTACCAGTACGGCAGGCAAAGCCGTGGTGCAGGACTATTTCTCGCTGGCATCCGACAAGGCGGCTGTTAAACTTTCGGTTGGTACGTTGACGTTGCTGCAAAAGGGCACCAGCTGGCAAAACACGGGGCTTATTCCGAACCAAACGGCGGATCTTCCGTATAACAAGCTGTTAAAGTTTGAACTTCTCACTGCCGAGGAAGACGACCAGCTGCAAGCGGCGATCACGCTGCTGCGCTCCGGTCAATCGGCAAGCAATGCGCAAGTGAGCACGTCCACGACGGCAACCACAGCGCAAGCCGCCGAATAAATCAAAAGAATAACG
>JAZQTE010000415.1:0-3939 GCA_045630505.1 Acutalibacteraceae bacterium
GATCACCCGCACGGTGGTGGTGAAGGTAAATCCCCCATCGGTCGTCCGGGCCCGGTCACCCCGTGGGGTAAACCGGCGCTGGGTTACAAGACCCGCAAGAATCACAAGGCTTCCGATAAGTTCATCGTGAAGCGCCGCAACGGCAAGTAAGCGAAAGGAGATTCATCATTTATGGGTAGAAGCGTAAAGAAGGGTCCTTTCGTACAGCCCGTTCTGTTGAAAAGGATTCAAGAAATGAACAAAGCCGGGGAGAAACGCATCCTCAAGACGTGGAGCCGTTCTTCCACGATCTTCCCGGATTTCGTCGGTCACACCATCGCTGTGCACGACGGTCGCAAGCATGTTCCGGTATACGTTACCGAAGATATGGTTGGTCACAAGCTGGGCGAATTTGCTCCCACGCGTACCTTCCGCGGTCACACCGGTTCTAAAACTACGAAGTAAGCGGAAAGGAGAGAATTATCATGGAAGCAAGGGCGCAAGTAACCTACGTCCGTATGTCCCCTCGCAAAGTTAAGATCGTTCTCGACCTCATCCGCAATAAACCGGTTGATGTCGCGCTCGCGATTGCACACAACATCCCCAAGGCTGCGGGTGAGCCTGTTGAAAAACTGCTCAAATCTGCGGTAGCCAATGCGGAAAACAACTTCAACATGGATAAGAACAATCTGGTTGTTTCCGAATGCTTTGTCTGCCCCGGCCCCATTCTTAAGCGTATTCGTCCGAGGGCTCAGGGTCGTGCGTTCCGCATCGAAAAGAGAACATCACACATTACCCTTGTCCTCAAGGAAAAGGAATAAGCGAAGGAGGAGAATTATGGGACAGAAAGTCAATCCCCACGGCCTGCGTGTCGGCGTGATCAAGGATTGGGATTCCCGCTGGTTTGTGAAAAAGAACCAGATCGGTGATACCATCGTTTCGGACTACAAACTGCGTGAGTATCTGAAGAAGACTCTCTACGCTGCCGGTATTGCGAAGATCGAGATCGAACGCGACGCAACTCGTGTCCGTGTGAACATCCATTGTGCCAAGCCCGGTCTGGTGATCGGTAAGGGCGGTGCGGAGATCGAAAAGCTCCGCCTCACTTGCGAGAAGATGCTCGGCAAGACTACGCTGGTGAATATCGTGGAAGTGAAAAACCCCGATACGAACGCTCAGCTCGTTGCCGAAAACATTGCTCAGCAGTTGGAGAAGCGTATCTCCTTCCGTCGCGCAATGAAGCAGTGCATCGGCCGCGCTATGAAGCTCGGTGCTCGCGGTATCAAAACTCAGGTTTCCGGCCGTTTGGGCGGTGCCGAAATTGCCCGTGTGGAGCAATACCACGAGGGTACCATCCCGCTGCAGACTCTGCGTGCGGACATTGATTACGGTTTTGCGGAGGCAAACACCACCTACGGCCGAATCGGCGTTAAAGTGTGGATCTACCGTGGCGAGGTTCTCGCCGGTGCGGTGCAACAGAAGCCCCGTCGGGAAGGAGGCCGCAAGTAATGCTGCTGCCTAAGAGAGTAAAACATCGCCGCGTGCAGAGAGGCCGCCTTACCGGTAAGGCCCTCCGCGGCAACAAGGTCAGCCACGGCGAATTCGGCTTGGTCGCTCTTGAGCCCTCGTGGATCAAGTCCAACCAGATCGAAGCAGCTCGTATCGCTATGACCCGTTACATCAAGCGTGGCGGTCAGGTGTGGATCAAGATCTTCCCTGACAAGCCGGTTACCGAAAAGCCCGCCGAAACTCGAATGGGTTCCGGTAAAGGTTCTCCCGAATATTGGGTAGCCGTGGTGAAACCCGGCCGCGTAATGTTCGAAATTGCCGGTGTTCCGGAAGAAACCGCCCGTGAAGCTATGAGACTCGCAGCCAACAAGCTGCCCATTAAGTGCAAGTTTGTTTGCAAGGAAGAAACGGATGGTGAGCAGTAATGAAGTCCAGTGAGATTCAAAAGATCCGTGAGTTGAGCGAAGCTGAACTGGAGAAGCGTCTTCAGGACCTCAAAGAAGAGCTGTTCAACCTTCGATTCCAGCACGCGATCAACCAGTTGGAAAATCCGATGCGTCTGAAGGCCGTTAAGAAAGAGATCGCTATCGTGAAGACGATCATCCGCGAGAACGAGCTCAAGAACGGCGCAGAAGCGTAACGGAAGGAGGAAACATTGTGAGCGAACGGAATCTTAGAAAAACTCGGACCGGCATCGTGGTCAGCGACAAGATGGACAAAACCATCGTTGTGGCGATCGAAGACAATGTCCGTCATCCGTTGTACAAGAAAATCGTAAAGCGTACCGTGAAGCTGAAGGCCCACGATGAAACCAACGAGTGCCGTGTAGGCGACCGCGTGGAGGTTATGGAAACCCGCCCGCTGTCCAAAGACAAGCGCTGGCGTTTGGTGACCATCATCGAGAAGGCGAAATAAGTCGGTTAATCTGAAAGGAGGAACACACTGTGGTACAACAGCAAACCTACCTCAAAGTGGCCGACAACACCGGTGCGAAGGAGCTTATGTGCATCCGCGTACTTGGTGGTTCCGGCCGGAGGTATGCAAATGTAGGCGACGTTGTGGTGGCTTCTGTTAAGAAAGCAGCACCCGGCGGCGTTGTGAAAAAGGGCGACGTGGTGAAAGCCGTTATCGTCCGTTCTGTGAAAGGCTTGCGCCGTGAAGACGGTACTTACATCCGCTTCGACGAAAACGCAGCCGTTATCATCCGTGATGATAAGAACCCCAGAGGTACCCGTATTTTCGGGCCTGTGGCGCGTGAGTTGAGAGAAAAGGATTATCTGAAGATCCTGAGCCTCGCTCCCGAAGTGCTTTAAGGGAGGTGCCGTAATGAGTAACAAACTTCATGTGAAAAAGGACGATACCGTTCTGGTTATCAGCGGCGACGACCGCGGCAAGAAGGGCAAGGTGCTGGAAGTCAGCCCCAAAGAGGGTAAAGTCATTGTGGAAGGCCTGAACATGGTCAAGAAGCACGTGAAACCCCGCAAGATGGGCGAAACCGGCGGCATTGTCGAAGCCGAAGGCGCTATGTACGCCAGCAAGGTGCAGGTCGTGTGCCCGCACTGCGGCAAACCCACCCGCGTTGGTCACAAGGTGTTTGAGGACGGTACCAAGTCCCGCATCTGTGCCAAGTGCAAAGAAGTTCTGTAAGGAGGGACATACGTAATGGCTAGAATGAAAGAATTTTACAAAAACGATGTCGCTCCTGCGCTGATGAAGAAATTCGGTTATAAGAGCGTTATGCAGATCCCGAAGCTGGACAAGATCGTCATCAACGTTGGCTGCGGCGAAGCCCGTGACAACGCGAAGGTGATCGACGCCATCATGATCGATCTCGCTGCTATTACCGGTCAGCGTCCGGTCGTCTGCAAGGCGAAGAAATCGGTCGCTAACTTCAAACTGCGTGAAGGCATGAACATCGGCGTGAAGGTCACGCTGCGCGGCGATCGTATGTATGAATTCCTGGATCGTCTGTTCAACGTGGCTCTGCCCCGCGTTCGCGACTTCCGCGGCATCAACGCCAACTCCTTTGACGGACGCGGCAACTACAACATGGGTATCAAAGAGCAGCTCATCTTCCCCGAAATCGAGTACGATAAGATCGACAAGGTTCGCGGTATGGACGTGTGCTTTGTTACCACCGCAAAAACTGATGAAGAAGCGCGCGAGCTGCTGACCCTGACCGGCGCTCCCTTCACTCGATAAAGGAGGAGAACGTAATGGCTAAGAAGTCTATGATTTTGAAGCAGCAGGCGGAGCCCAAGTTCTCCACCCGCCGCTACAACCGCTGCAAGCTGTGCGGCCGTCCTCACGCCTACCTGCGTGACTACGGTATCTGCCGTATCTGCTTCCGTGAACTGGCCTACAAAGGCGAGATTCCCGGTGTGAAAAAGGCAAGTTGGTAATAGCTAGAAGGAGGTTGACGGAATGCAAATCACCGATACAATTGCCGAT
>JAZQTE010000416.1:0-2357 GCA_045630505.1 Acutalibacteraceae bacterium
GTTCGTGGTTGCGCAAGCCGGTGGTACCGGCGCTGCCGTCGATAAATACGGTTTTCATTTGTTCAGCATCTCCTTAACATAGGCGATCTGGGCTTCTACCGACGACACCGACGTGCCGCCTTCGCTGATGCGTTTTTCGACGCATACGTCCAGATCAATGGCCTCAAATACACTTTCGTCAAAAATATCGCTGTATTCGCGATAGACCGACAGCGGCAGCGTTTCCAGTACCAAGCCGTCGGCAATACAACGGGCCACAAGCTGGCCCGAAATTTTGTAGGCGTCGCGGAAGGGGAGGCCCTTGGCTACCATCCAGTCGGCCAAGTCGGTGGCATTGATGAAGCCGTTTTGGGCGGCGCGGCGCATATTGTCGTGCCGTGCCGTCATGGTGCGGATCATACCCGAGAACACGGGCAGACACATTTTCACGGTTTCCAGCGCGTCAAACAAGCCTTCCTTGTCTTCCTGCATATCCTTGTTATAGGCAAGCGGCAAGCCCTTCAGCATCGTGAGAGCCGCCATCAGCGAGCCGTACACACGCCCCGTTTTGCCGCGCACAAGCTCGGCCATATCGGGGTTTTTCTTTTGCGGCATAATCGACGAGCCGGTGGTGAACGCATCGGACAGCTCCACAAACTTGAATTCCCAGCTCGACCACAAAATGATTTCTTCCGAGAAGCGCGAGAGGTGCATCATCAGCAGCGACAAGGCGCTGAGCAGCTCCACGCAGAAATCACGGTCGGATACACCGTCCAAGCTGTTGCGGCAAACGCCGTCGAAGCCCAGCTTTTCCGCCTCGAAGCGGCGGTCGGTGTTATAGGTGGTGCCGGCCAAAGCGCAGCAGCCGATGGGGGATTGATTCATACGGCGGCGGCAATCGGTAAGACGCTCGCGGTCGCGAAGCAGCATCATGGCGTACGCCATCAAATGATGGCCGAAGGTGATGGGCTGTGCACGCTGCAGATGCGTGTAGCCGGGCAGAATGGCGGCTTTGTTTTGTTCGGCTTGTTCCACAACGGCGCCGAGCAATTCTTCAATTTGAGAGGAAACGGTGTCGATCTCCTCGCGCAGATACATACGCAGATCCAAAGCCACTTGGTCGTTACGGCTGCGAGCGGTGTGCAGCTTCTTGCCCACGGCACCCAAACGCTCGGTGAGCACCTGCTCCACGAACATATGAATATCCTCGCAGGACATATCGAAGGCGAGTGCGCCGCTTTCCAAATCGTTCAGAATCCCTTGCAGACCGCCGATCAGGGTGGCGGCCTCATCTTTGCCGATGATGCCCTGCGCCCCCAGCATAGCGGCGTGCGCCATACTGCCCGTGATATCCTGACGGTACATGACGTGGTCGAAGCGAATGGAAGAATTGAAATCATCTGCGAGCTTGTCGGTTGCACCGCTGGTTCTGCCCGCCCAAAGTTTAGCCATAGCTTGCTCCTCTTTTCCAAAAAATCAGACAATCCTGCACGGGAGTCCGTGCAGGATGCCGTAACGTTGTTCTTATTTCTTGCCGTCAACCAACGCCTGAACCGTGATCGGCAGGCCGTAGAGGTTGATGAAGCCTTCCGCGTCCTTCTGGTTGTAGTCGCTTTCGCCGAAGGTGGCAATTTCTTCGCTGTACAGCGTGTAGGGGCTCCACACACCGGCGTTGATCATATTGCCCTTGTAGAGCTTGAGGCGAACCTTACCGGTAACGCGTTCTTGCGTTTTATCGACAAACGCCGTCATTGCTTCGCGCAGGGGGGTGAACCACTGGCCGTTGTATACGAGCTCAGCGAAGGTGATGGCCATACGCTGTTTCTCGTGCAGCGTCATCTTATCGAGGCAGATGCTTTCCAGCACGCTGTGCGCCTTGTACAGAATGGTACCGCCGGGAGTTTCGTACACGCCGCGGCATTTCATACCGACCAAACGGTTTTCCACGATGTCGATGATGCCGATACCGTTGGCACCGCCGATCTCGTTGAGCTTGAGGATGATCTGCTTCGCCGTCATCTTCTCGCCGTCGAGAGCGACCGGCACGCCTTGCTCAAAGTCCAGCGTGATATAGGTGGGAGCATCGGGAGCCTTGATGGGGGACACGCCCATTTCGAGGAAGCCCTCTTTTTCGTACTGCGGCTCGTTGCCCGTGTCTTCCAGATCCATACCCTCGTGGGACAGATGCCACAGGTTCTTATCCTTGGAGTAGTTGGTTTCGCGGTTGATCTTCAACGGAATGTTGTGAGCCTCCGCGTATTCGATTTCTTCCTCACGGGATTTGATATCCCACTCACGCCACGGGGCGATGATGGGCATGCTGGGAGCGAAGTGCTTGATAGCCAGCTCGAAACGCACTTGGTCGTTACCTTTACCGG
>JAZQTE010000417.1:0-7494 GCA_045630505.1 Acutalibacteraceae bacterium
GTTATGAAGCCCACCGAAGGCACCATCTTAACGGTAGCGCGCGAAGCGGCTGAACACGGTATCGCCGTTTCCAACGAGGATCCCTCGGTAGAAACCGTGTGGGAAGCCATCTGTGCCGAAGCCTACGCTTCGCTGCAACGCACCCCCGAGCTGCTCCCCGTGCTTAAGAAGGCCGGTGTGGTGGATGCCGGCGGCCAAGGCCTCTATATCATTCTGCGCGCTATGCAAGCCGTGTTCCGCGGCGAGCCCATCGTGGAAGGCGAAACGTCGTTAAAACCCGCAGCCAAGCAGCGCACCAGTGCCGCCGCTTCGTTTGATGCGGATATCACTTTTACCTATTGCACCGAATTTATCGTCGCGCGCGACAAGGCCTGCACCAAGGATCCGTTGCAGCTGCGTGCCTATTTGGAAACCATCGGCGATTGCGTCGTGGTGGTTGATGATGAAGAGATCATTAAGGTTCACGTTCACACCAACGATCCCGGCAAAGCTCTTTCGAAGGGCGTGGAATACGGTCAGTTCGAAACCGTTAAAGTGGAGAATATGCGTATTCAGCACGAAAACGCCGGCTGGGTGGGCGATGAAGAAACCGAGCCCGCAGCTCCCGTTCGTGCCGAACCCGAAGAAGAATTCGGCTTCGTGGCGGTGGCTGCCGGCGATGGCCTCACCGCTCTGTTCACCGATTTGGGCTGCCAGCAGGTGGTGTCGGGCGGCCAAACGATGAACCCCTCAACCGACGATATTTTAAGCGCAATCGAAGCCACGCCTGCGAAGGTCGTTTACGTGCTGCCGAACAATAAAAATATCATTCTGGCAGCTGAACAAGCCGTACCGCTGGCCGATCGCGAAGTGCACGTGTTGCCCACGCGCACCATTCCGCAAGGTATTGCCGCTATGCTCGGATTTGATCCCGATGCCAAGGTGGAGCAAAACCTCACCGCAATGATGAAGGCAGCCGATAACGTTTCTACCGGTTCTATCACCTTTGCGGCACGCGACAGCGATTTTGAAAACCGCTCGATTCACGAAGGCGATATTCTGGCGTTGGATAACGGTAAGCTTTCGTTTACCGACAGCGACGTAAGCCACGCTGCCGTGAAGCTGACACGCAATATGGCAACGGCACGCCGCTTATCGGGCAAGTCGGTTTCCTTCGTTACCCTGCTGTTCGGCGAGGGTGTGAGCGAAGAAGCGGCCGAATCGGTACGCTCCACGCTGGAAGCCAAGCTCGGCAGCGATGTGGATATCACCGTCATTTGCGGCGGTCAACCCGTGTACTACTACTTCATTTCCATCGAATAATTCCTGCAGCCGATAACGAAAGCGTTATCGGCTGTTTTACAAGAAAGGAGCGGCCCGTTATGATAACCCCGAAAACCCCTATTCAATATTTAAAAGGCGTTGGCGAAAAGCGGGCCGCCCAGCTTGCAAAGCTTGGCATTGCCACGGTGGACGATCTTCTGTCGCACTTTCCTCGCCAATATGAAGACTGGCAAACCGTGCTGCGCATCGACGAAGCGCCACGCGGCACACCGTGCTGCGTGCGTGGCCGTGCTCTCGCCTCCCCCGTGGAACGGCGCATCCGCAAAGGACTCACGCTCTATACCTTCTCGATATCAGACGGCGCGGCGCTGATGCGAATCACGCTGTTTAACAATCCCTATGCCGCCGAAAAGATAAAGGCAGGCGAAGCCTATTTGTTCTTCGGCACCATCACGGGCGGTAACGTGCCCGAGATGTCGTCCCCTCTGATTGAGCCCGCCGAAAACAGCAACCGCATTCGCCCCATTTATCCGCTCACGGCAGGCATTAACTCACGCTATCTTGAAAAGCTGGTAGCCGAAGCGCTCACAGCACTGTCAGAGCGACGTGATGCCGATATATTGCCCGATGAGCTGCGCCGCAAATATCGCTTATGCACACAGCGGTACGCACTGGAAAACATCCATTTCCCTGCCGACCGCGAAGCCTTGGAGGTTGCACGGAAGCGGCTGGTATTTGAAGAATTGCTGTTATTGCAATTGGGGCTGCTCGGCATTAAAGGGCGCACGCTGAGCGAAACCGCCGTGCGCATTCACCGAGAATATACCGAGGAGTTCTGTTCCTCCCTCCCCTTCACGCTCACGGGAGCACAAAGCCGTGCTGTCGCAGATTGTGTGGAGGATATGCGCCGCAGCGTGCCGATGAACCGTCTTCTTCAAGGTGACGTGGGCAGCGGTAAAACCGCTGTGGCCGCTTGCGTGGCGTACACCGCCATTCGCAACGGCTGGCAATGTGTGATGATGGCACCCACCGAAATTTTGGCACGCCAGCATCAGCAGTCGCTGCAAAAGCTGTTCGCAGATAAGCCGAACGTTCACGTAGGCTTGCTCACTGGCTCGCTCACCAAAGCGCAAAAGCGCGATATTTTGGAAAAAGTGAGTAGCGGTGAATGTCAGCTGCTGGTGGGCACACACGCCGTATTGTCCGAAGCCGTACAATTTGCTGCATTGGGACTGGTAATTACCGACGAACAGCACCGCTTCGGCGTGCGTCAACGCGCTGCCCTTGCCGCCAAAGGCACCCATCCGCACCTGCTCGTTATGTCTGCCACGCCCATTCCCCGCACATTGGCCCTGATGGTCTACGGTGATTTGGATGTTTCGGTGCTTAACGAATTGCCGCCGGGGCGCACCCCCATCGCCACGTACGCGATCGACACGGCCAAGCGCGAACGCGCCTACGGCTATATCCGCAAATTTTTAGACGAGGGGCGCCAAGCTTATATCGTGTGTCCGTTGGTGGAGGAAGGCGAAACCGATTTGGTTGCCGCCGAGGCTTACGCCAAGCAACTGGCCGAGGGGCCGTTTAAGGGCTATTCCGTGGGGCTGCTACACGGCAAGATGAAGGCCAAGGATAAAGAGCAAACCATGCGCGATTTTGCCGAAAACCGCATTTCGCTGTTAGTATCCACCACGGTAGTGGAAGTGGGTATGGACGTTCCCAACGCCGTGCTGATGGTGGTGGAAAATGCCGAGCGCTTCGGCTTGGCACAGCTTCACCAGCTGCGCGGCCGCGTGGGACGCGGCAAGTTTGCCTCGTCGTGTATTTTGATTTCGGACGCCCAAAACGCCGAAGCCAAGCAGCGTCTTAAAGTAATGTGCGAAACCACCGACGGTTTTAAAATTGCCGATGCGGATTTAAAACTGCGCGGCCCCGGTGATTTCTTCGGTGATCGACAGCACGGCCTTCCCGAAATGAAAATCGCCGATCTGCTGAACGATATGAATCTACTGCACGAGGCGCAGCAGGCCGCCCGTTCGTTGCACGAAACCGCCGATTGGTCTGCACCTGCCTACAAACCGTTGCAGGACGCCGTTGCCGCTCTCTTTACCCGCACGGGCGAGCAAGGATTGAACTAAACACAAAAAGATGCGCAGAGGCTTCTGCGCATCTTTTTTTACATCATCAAGCCAAAACCGCTTGCAATCCTTTGTGCTTTGTGCTAAAGTAACTGGGAACAATTACGAGGTGTAAGGATTATGAACAAAGAACAAAAAAGATTAAAAGCAGGCTGCTATTCCGTTAGTGTCACCATGGCGATCGTAAGCAATATATCGCCACTTTTATTCTTGACGTTTCGTGAGCAATACGGCATTTCCTATTCACTGCTGGGACTTCTTGTTGTCATAAATTTTGCCACGCAGTTAAGCATCGATCTTGTGTTTTCGTTTTTCTCACATAAGTTTAACATTCCCAAGGTCGTACGCACGATGCCGATACTCACCTTCATCGGATTATCCGTTTTTGCGCTTTGGCCGCTTTTCTTCCCCAAGCTCGCATACATAGGCATCGCCGTCGGCACCATTATCGCTTCGGCCTCCTCGGGGCTTGCCGAGGTGCTTATCAGCCCCATTATCGCTTCTCTTCCCGCCAAGGATCCCGACCGTGAAATGAGCAAGCTTCATTCCATATACGCATGGGGCGTTGTGGGTGTTGTCACCGCAAGCACGCTTTTTCTGCTTGCCTTCGGAAAGCAGAATTGGCATTGGATGATTATACTCTATCTGCTTTTGCCCGTCCTTTCAAGCATCTTGTTTTCCACGGTTGAGATCACCTGCGTGCACTCACCGGAAAAGACCTCGGCCACGCTTGAGCTTTTTAAACGACCGGCCTTGTGGGCGAACGTTATCGGTATCTTCCTCGGCGGCGCAACCGAGATAACGATGGCACAATGGAGCTCAAGTTATTTGGAGCAAGCGCTGGGGATCCCCAAGGTATGGGGGGATATTTTCGGCGTTGCACTGTTTGGCTTTATGCTGGGGCTCGGACGAAGCCTTTATGCAAAATTCGGCAAAAACACAACCCGTGTATTACTCTTCAGCGCTATTGGCTCCACCTGCTGCTACGGCGTAGCCGCCCTCAGCAGCAATGCCGTAGTCGGTCTTGTGGCTTGCGCCCTTACCGGCCTCTGCTGCGCTATGATGTGGCCGGGCGGCCTCGTTGTCGCTACCGACCGTTTCCCTGCCGGCGGCGTCGTTGTGTTTGCACTGATGGCAGCAGGCGGTGATATGGGGGCATCCGTTGGGCCGCAGCTCGTTGGCTTAATTGCCGATTTCACCACAACCAAACCCTGGGGCATTGAGCTGGCAAACCGTCTTTCGCTTTCCCCCGACCATTTGGGAATGAAGCTCGGCTTGCTTTCGGGAATGCTGTTCCCCTTGTTTGCCATTTTGGTTTACGCCATTTTGCATAAACACAGTCGTCAAAAGAACAGTTAAAACGAAAAGGATGTGTAGAAGATCTACACATCCTTTTTGGTTCCTAAAAGTGTTTGTTACAGTTCGTCCAGTGTGAGCTCGTAAGCAGGCAGGAATTCTTCCAAGAAGCAGGTGGCGGCCGGAATTTCCAGTGCACGCACCGAAGCCTCAATAGCCGTACGTGCGGTTTCAAATTCACGGTTACCTTGCTTTAATTCCTCAATGCATTTAATGAGCGCCGCCAAACGATCGGCCGCCTTAAGCAACCGCTTTTCTTCGCCGTCTTCGGGGTGAAGAAGCGGAGCGTATTCCTCGCGCAGGTCTTCGGGCAATTTCGAAAGCAATTTATCGGCTGCCACGGCCTCCAACTGCTGAAACGCCGTTTGTAAGGCGGGGTTATCGTACTTCACGGGCGTGGGCATATCCCCCGTTAAGATTTCGGTGGCATCGTGATACAATGCATACAGTACGCATTTTTCCACGTTCACCGTGCCGCCGAAGCGCCGATTGTGAAGCAGCGCCAGCGCGTGCACAAGCACGGCAACGTCGTGCGAGTGCTCACAAATGTTTTCGGTTTTGGTATTACGCATCAGCTGCCAGCGGTCGATGTTCTTCATACGCGACAGCATTGCAAAGAACGAGTGCATACCTATTCTCCTTATACCTGCACGAAGCCAAGCTTTTTCATCACCTTACCCAAGGTGCGGCCGGCAACGTGAGAGGCATTTTCGGCGCCTTGCTTCATCAGTGCATCCAGCTGCGCCTTATCCTTCATCAGCACCGCAAAACGGTCTTGCACGGGGGCGAGCTCGGCGGCCACCGCTTCGCCCACGGCGGTTTTGAAATCACCGTAGCCGCGACCATCAAATTCTTGTTCAATGGCTTCCATCGATTTGCCCGTAACAGCCGAATAAATCTCCATCAAATTGTTGATACCGTCTTTGCCTTCGGCATAGCGCACCTTGGCTTCGCTATCGGTTACGGCGCGGCGGAATTTACGCAGGATGGTATCGGTGTCGTCCTTAAGTGAGATGAACGCGTTTTGATTTTCATCGGACTTGGACATCTTTTTGGTGGGCTCTTGCAGCGAACGCACGCGAGCGCCCGTTTTCATAATGTACGGTTCCGGCACCACGAAGGTATTATTATATAAGTTATTGAAGCGCTGCGCCAAATCACGCGTGAGCTCACAATGCTGCTTTTGATCCTCGCCCACGGGCACATACTGCGGCTGATACAGCAGAATATCCGCGGCCATCAAGGCAGGATAGGTGAAAAGCCCTGCGTTGATATTATCGGCGTGCTTGGCGGATTTATCTTTAAACTGCGTCATTCTCGACAGTTCACCGAATTGCGTGTGGCAAGACAAAATCCAAGACAGCTGCGCGTGCTCGGGCACTTGCGATTGCACGAACAGCAACGACTTGGCAGGATCTAATCCGATCGCCATCAGCAGCGCAAACATTTCACGCGTTTGCTGACGCAGCTTGGCAGGCTCCTGACGCACCGTGATCGCGTGAAGATCGGCCACGGCAAAGAAGCATTCAAACGACTCTTGCATTGCCACCCAGTTGCGAAGGGCGCCCAAATAGTTACCCAAGGTGGGGGTACCGGTGGGCTGAATGCAGCTGAGTGCACGCGGCAAACGCTCGGTTTCGGCGGTGATAACGGGTTCTTGCATAATAAATCATCCTTAATTTGAAATCTTTTTACTTATAATACCACACTTGCGTTGACTTTTTCAACTAAAAATTGTAATATAGTATATATATGTTTCAAATTAGGAGGATACCTATGAGTTCCCTGCAAGAATTAGCGGATCTGTTATTCCCGAACGTACAGGAAACGCCCGAAGATTTAGAAAAACGCTACCCTGCGCGGCAGCTTCCCGAAGGCGCGCGTGTGGTGCGTATCGCTCCCTCACCCACGGGTTATCTGCACCTTGGCGTGCTGTTTACGGCCACCGTTAACTTTTTAACGGCACAGGCTTCGAAGGGCGTGTTCTTCTTCCGTTTGGAGGATACCGATAAAAAACGTGAAGTAGACGGCGGCGCTGCCGATATTTTGGCAGGTCTTCGCCAATACGGCTTGGTCATCGACGAAGGCTACGAAGCTCCCGGCAAAGAAAACGGCAGCTACGGCCCCTACCGCCAAAGCGATCGCGCGCCGCTGTATCACGTGTATGCAAAGGCGTTGCTGCTGCAGGGTTTGGCGTATCCCTGCTTCTGCTCGGCAGAAGATCTGGAAGCCGTGCGTGCCGGCCAAGAAGAAAAGAAGCTTCGCACGGGGTACTACGGCGAATACGCCGCCTGCCGCGCGCTGACTCCCGAACAAGCCATTGAAAAGGTGAAGGCCGGACAACCCTATGTGCTGCGTTTGCGCTCGCCCGGCGATGAATCTCGCCGCGTGAAGTTCGACGACGTCATCAAAGGCACTATTGAGATGCCCGAAAACGATCAGGATATCGTGCTGCTGAAATCCGACGGTATCCCCACCTATCACTTTGCGCACGCGGTGGACGATCATTTAATGCACACCACCCACGTTATTCGCGGTGACGAATGGATTGCTTCGGTGCCGATCCACCTGCAGCTGTTCCGTGTGCTGGGCGTGAAGCCGCCGAAATACGCACACGTCAGCCCCATTATGAAAGAGGATAACGGCGGCAAGCGCAAGCTTTCCAAGCGCAAGGATCCCGAAGCGGCGGTGCATTTCTACGCCGAGCAGGGCTACCCTGCCGACAGTGTGCAGGAAT
>JAZQTE010000418.1:0-5060 GCA_045630505.1 Acutalibacteraceae bacterium
AGAAATTACTTTGGATACCCCCATCTTGATTTAACGAATCTTACATTCAAGGTTCGTGCGTGGAATGCTCATTATTGTTTTGATGGCTATTTTGAAAAGAGCGAATCGGGAGTAATAGAAATCAGAAAGAAATATGTCAAATGCACCCCCTAAAATGACTTTGCACCCCCTAACCTCAAAAAAAGGGGGGCATTTGTATCAAAATAAGGGTTTGTCTTCAAAAAAAGGTATTGGTCCAACGGGCCAATACCTTTTCTTTTTTATTGTAAACGAAAACACCACCCAAACAGGTGGTGTTTTTACTTTATAATTCACACACATCGAGGCGCGGGCGATGGAGCCAGCGCCCGTTTGTGAAATCGGGCATTACTTGCGGTGCTCCGCCTTGGGCGATAGATTGTTCCGACAGCACGGAAACTGCCATCCACGTTGCAGCATCGTAGACGTCGATGGGCATTACCGTGTGATCCTTCACGGCATCGGTGAACGCTTTATAGGCAAACCAATCCATACCGCCGTGGCCTGCATCCATTTCCTCTTTAGTAATATTCTTCCAGCAATCGGGCAGATATTTTTCCTCGTAAGGCTTGGAATTGTTTAAGTGCTTTGCGGGATCGAACACGTGCTCGTCACCGTCTAAATACACACAGTTAAAATCCTGCAAATACATTCCCTTGGTACCGCGAAGTGTGAAATCGCGACTGTAATACCGAGGCAACGTGGTGTCAAGCTGCAGACGAATGGTTTCCCCGTTTGCGCAAGTGAGCAGCGTGGTTACGATATCGCCTTGGCGGAACGTGGTATTTTTCATTTCAGCGCTTGCATCATCACGTCCTGCAATATATTCGGCAAGGCCTGCCGCCTTGCTGGCCACCGAGGATACTGTTAAAATGCGGTTGCCGCGATTGATATCCAACACCTTGGCAATGGGGCCAAGCTCGTGCGTGGGGTAATTTTCGCAGTTGCGGTGCTGATAGTTTCGAAAACGGTAGTGGCGATTTTTAAGGCCGTATGCCACCTCGCTGCGCAGGTCGTGCGCATAGGCACCTGCAGCGTGTACGATCGTACCAAGCAAGCCGTTGCGCACCAGTGCCGTTCCGAGCAGTTCTTCCTTACCCCAGCAGCAATTTTCCATAAACATATACGGCGTGCCCGTTTCCTCCTGCGTGCGAACCAGCGCAAAGCAATTCTCAAGCGAATATTCGCACCCTACTTCGCTGGCAACGGGGATACCTTTCTTCATTGCAGCCACGGCGATCTCGGTGTGCATCTCCCAACCGGTAAACACAAACACCATCTCGAGCCCTTTGACGTTTAAGGCCTCGCGATAATCCGTAAAGCCTTGCGGACGCTCCCCTGCTTCGGCAATCGCATCGGCCGCACGCGCCACTCGATCCTCGTATTGATCGCAGACGGATACGATGGAAATATCTTTATTTTTTAATAAAATGTAGGTGATGAGCCCAAACCCACGCTCACCCAAACCAATAACACACGCTTTCACTGTCACCACGCTCCTTTAGCTTCAGTATAAAAAAATCAAGGCGATTGAGCAATGGGATTTTTTAGCAAAAAACTGTGTTTTTTTATCATTTACAAATCGAAGCACTTGTGTTATGGTAGCTTTAGGTGATGCTGTATGGAAAAATTTATAGAGGCATATCAGTTCTTCCGCAACTTTCCCATTACGGATGACTCGAAATTACAAACGGTGGGCTACGATGATTTTAAACACGTAGCTCCCGTTACCCACGCCCGAATGCAATCGTTTTATACGTGGCATCTGGTAGTGCGCGGCAGCGGATATTTAGAGCTCAACGGCAAGTCCTATAACGTTCACGCCGGCGAAATGTTTTTTTGCTCTCCCGGCATGCAGATGCGTTACTTCCCGAAAGAAGACGATCCGTGGGCTTACGTTTGGTTTTCACTAAACGACATCACCGCCTGCTGTATGGAATTTTTTCACGATCCTGTAGCAGTGCGCCCCATCCCCGATTTTGCATACGTATATGAACGTCTGCGTACGCTGCTGGAGGATTTATCCTTGCGAGGCGGCGGCCAATATTTGGCGTTATCAGCCTTTTATGATATTGCCGACCGCTGCTTGGAGGAAAAGCCGCCTGCCGAATTGGAAACGGTGCGCCAAATGATTGACGACAACGTGATGCTGGTGCAATTCTCCATTGAGCAGCTATGTCGCGACGTGGGCATCAGTCATTCGCATTTGCTGCGCCTTTTTAAGCAGACCTACGGAACGACACTGGTAAACTACTGTTTAAAGAAGCGATTGGCTCACGCACGTGAGCTTCTTGTTTCTACCGAGCTGTCGGTGCAATCCATTGCGTATTCCTGCGGTTTTTCCGATCCCGTGCATTTTATGAAGACCTTTAAAAAGGAAACGGGACTTACGGCGCTTTTTTACCGCAAGTTTCATCGAGTTTCTCTGTGAAATTTATTGCAAGCAACAACTGAAAGTTGTATAACAATAATAGAGTAAGCTTTGGGAGGAAAAATTATGATCTTTACGATGATAGGCGGCGGTGCGCACCGCTTGTTAGCTACCGTGCGCGGCGCTATTGCCGAAGGAGTATTGCAATACGGCGGCGAGCTGCGCTATTACGATTTGGATGCTTCGCGTGCGCAGGTGATGGCGGAGATGATTCAAAAATCGCCGGAATTCCGTGCAAACCCTGCACCTATCACCGTTAAGTGGGATCTCACATTGGAAGCCGCCTTGGAAGGCGCCGACGTTGTGAGCGTTACGCTGTTGGCAGGTGGCATCTATGTTAAAGACGTTTCCGAGGAACTCGCGTGGAGTTATGGATTTATCGGCTCGGATAACGTGAGTTACCCCGGCGCATTCTTAGCCTTGCGCGGCGCACCGATTTTAATGAACATCGCCCGAACGATGGAAAAGGTATGTCCCAAAGCGATTCTGTTAAATTTTGCTAACCCTGTGGCGGTGCTTTCGGCTATGGTTAACCGCCACACGTCGATTCGTTGTTACGGCGTTTGCGAAGGCTACGTTAACCACGGCTATGATTTAACGCGATTGCTCACGGGCGAAGACCGCTACGATCCCAACTATGACGTATTGGTAGCCGGTGTTAACCACGCTTCGTTTATTATAGCCGGCTCATTAAACGGTGTACCGCTTGAGCGTTTACTTAATGAACGATTACTCGACGTTGCCGATCCGATTAGCAAGATCAATTTTGCTCCGCATCTTTCGGAATTTACCAAGGATTGGATTCGGTTTGGGTTGCGCACCGTACTGAGGCTATACAAAGAACGCGGTGTGATTTTGTTTTCTACCGAGCCCGACGGGTTTTCGCAATATTTCCACGAAGAAGCCGTTGCCTATAACGGCACGCCGTTTGGACACGATGGTGAGCTATTGAGTGCCGATGCGATGAAAACGTTGGAAAAGCGTTATCAACAATACGGTGAAAATCGCCAAGAGGCGAACCGTATTTTTGCCGATTACGCCAAGAAAAACACCGATGACATTCCGTGGAACGATCCCGCGCATCACGTTTTCTGTGTTCCCGAGCTTGGCGACGTGCAGGGTAAGATTTTGGCAGGGTTATCGGGTGCCAAAGAAACGCGCGTAGCCGTGAGCGCCCCGAACAATGGTGCTGTTGGTAACATTCCCATCGGTATGGCTGCGGAATTTTCTCACACCGTAACACAAAAGGGGTTAACACCCATTCAAGGCTTGGCTGTTCCCGAAACGGTTCTCGGCATGACCACATCATTGGCTGTTCATCAAACGTTGCTGGCAGACGCTTGCTTTACGCACAACCCACACGATTTGCACAAAGCCCTGATAGCCTTCCCCTACGCTTCGGATACGGCGGCCGCCAAAGAATTATGGCGCAAATTGCTGATTGTATCCCGCGATACCATTCATCCCGATTTTCAAGAAATGGCTAATATGTTATAATAAAACAGCGGCAGTCGGTGCCGCTGTTTTATTTTAGAAACATTTACTGCACCCGCAATCGTCTGCTACACCGGCGCGGTAGCAAAGCTCGTTTTTGCACTTACCTTCCCTTGCAAACGTTATTAGGTTGTTCACCGTGGTTTCGGCAATGTTTTGGAGCGCTTCTTCGGTTAAGAAGGCTTGGTGCGAGGTGACGATCACGTTTGGCATTGAGATCAACCGCGCCAACGTATCGTCCTCCAATATGTGTCCCGAATTATCCTCGAAAAACAGATCGGATTCTTCCTCGTAAACGTCCAAGCACGCCGCCCCCACGTGGCGCGATTTGATGGCCGAAAGCAGTGCTTCGGCATCCACCAGAGCCCCACGTGACGTGTTAAGAAGCACCACTCCACGCTTGCACTTCGAAAGCGCGGTTTCATCGATCAGGTGATAGGTTTCTTTGGTTAGAGGGCAGTGCAGTGATAGAATATCGCTTTGTGAGAACAGCGTTTCAAGATCGGTATACTGAACACCGCGCATATCGTTCGATGGGAATTTATCATAGGCCAGCACCGTCATTCCAAAGCCGCGGCAGATATCAATAAACGCACGGCCGATACGCCCCGTGCCGATCACTCCCACCGTTCTGCCGTGAAGATCAAAGCCCGTGAGTCCCGATAAACTAAAATTAAAATCCTTGGTGCGAATATACGCTTTGTGGATGCGACGTATCGACGTGAGCAACAGCGCCATCGTATGCTCGGCCACGGCGTAGGGGGAATATGCAGGCACACGCAGCACGTGCACCTTGCCGAAGGCGTGCTTCATATCCACGTTATTAAAGCCTGCACAGCGCAGCGCCACCACCTGAACACCAAGCCCGTACAAACGATCGATCACGCACGCATTCACCGTATCGTTAACGAACACACAAACGCCGTCAAACCCGTGCGCCAAGTTTACGGTATCCTCGTTTAATTTGGTTTCGAAATACTTAAACTCCACTCCGTGCCGTTTTGCCGCCTCTTCAAACGAGGGCAAGTCGTACGGCTTGGCATCGAAAAAAGCAATTTTCACAAAGCTCCCTCCCTGCCAATAGTATAAACGCCACCGCCGATTTCAATCAGCGGTG
>JAZQTE010000419.1:0-10591 GCA_045630505.1 Acutalibacteraceae bacterium
CTCTGAACGATTTGGCTACGACGCTATCACAACCTTGCCCGTCCTCGACGGAGCTACACGCAGTCCAACTCCGTGTGCTACGCGGTGGACGGACAAGCCATCGGCGTGGGTGCGGGCCAGCAATCCCGTATTCACTGCACGCGCTTGGCAGGCAGCAAGGCGGATACGTGGTTCCTGCGTCAGCACGAAAAGGTGTTGGCTCTGCCATTTAAAGAGGGACTCGGCCGTCCCGACCGCGACAACGTGATCGACGGCTACATTAACCGCAACGAAGAAGACGTGTGCGCCGACGGCGTGTGGCAGCAATACTTCACCCGTCAGCCCGAGCCGCTTACCGACGAAGAGATCCGCGCGTATCTGGATACGGTGGACAACGTGGCGCTCGGCTCCGATGCGTTCTTCCCGTTTAGCGATAACATTGAACGCGCCTACCGCAGCGGTGTGAAATACATTGCCGAGCCGGGCGGTTCCATTCGCGACGACGCGGTGATCGATTGCTGCAACAAATATGGAATGACGTGCGCCTTCACGGGAATGCGCTTGTTCCATCACTAATAGAAAAAAAGCCCCTTCAGCCGAAGGGGCTGTCGGTCTTTAATAAAGGAGGAGCCAAAACGTGAAATTGATGGTGGTTGGCGGCGGCGGCCGTGAGCATGCGATTATTCGCAAACTGAAGGAAAACCCTGCCGTAACGGAGATTTATGCACTGCCCGGCAACGGCGGTATGGCAGCGGATGCCACGTGTGTGGATATTGCCGCTAAAGATATTGACGGTATTGTGAAATTTGCCGTGGACAACGGGATCGACTACGCCGTGGTGGCGCCCGACGATCCGTTGGTGCTCGGTGCGGTGGACGCGCTGGAGGAAAAGGGGATCCCGTGCTTCGGCCCTCGAGCCAACGCGGCGATCATTGAAGGCAGCAAGGTCTTTTCCAAGGACCTGATGAAGAAATACGGTATTCCCACGGCGGCGTACGAGGTGTTCACCGAAATGGACAAGGCGCTGGCCTACTTGGAAACCGCACCGATCCCCACCGTTATTAAGGCCGACGGCTTGGCGCTGGGTAAGGGCGTGGTGATCGCTACCACGCGTGACGAAGCCAAAGCGGCAGTGCGCTCGATGATGGAGGACAAGGTCTTCGGTGCGAGCGGCGATCGCGTGGTCGTAGAAGAATTTTTAACGGGCCCCGAGGTTTCGGTGCTGGCGTTTACCGACGGTAAGAGCTTGGTGCCGATGGTATCGTCGATGGACCATAAGCGCGCAGGCGATAACGATACGGGGCTGAATACCGGCGGTATGGGCACGGTGGCTCCCAACCCGTACTACACGGCAGACGTGGCGGCGGAATGTATGGAAACCATCTTCCTGCCCACGGTGAACGCAATGAATGCGGAGGGCCGCACGTTTAAGGGCTGCTTGTATTTCGGTTTGATGCTCACGCCGAACGGCCCGAAGGTGATCGAATATAACTGCCGTTTCGGCGATCCCGAAACGCAGGTGGTGCTGCCGCTGCTTAAGAGTGACCTGCTCACCGTGATGCAAGCGGTAACGAACGGCACGCTGGCGGATACGGCGGTAGAGTTTGATGATGGCCACGCCTGCTGCGTGATCTTGGCCTCCAAGGGTTATCCTGCAGCCTACGAAAAGGGCTTGCCGATGACGATCCCTGCCGAGGCTGCGGCGCACACCTACGTGGCAGGTGCGGCGCTGAAGGACGGCCAATTGGTAACGAACGGCGGTCGTGTGCTGGGCGTGACGGCGGTGGCCAAAACGCTGAAGGAAGCGATCGACGAAGCGTACCGCTTGGCGGATACGATTGAATTTGACAACAAGTATTGCCGCCGTGATATCGGTGCGCGTGCAATGAAGGCGGAGGGTAACTGATGGTATTTCGAGTATACGTTGAGAAAAAAGAAGGCTTGGCGAACGAAGCCAAGGCGTTGTTGGCCGATGTGAACGGCCTTTTGGGCATCACGGCGCTGAAGGACGTGCGCTTGCTCAACCGTTACGATGCGGAAAACATTACTCCCGAGCTGTTTGAACGTGCGAAGACCACCGTGTTTTCCGAGCCGCAGCTGGACGTGGCAAGCGAGGAAGCAGAGCTTGGCGACGCCACGGTGTTTGCCGTGGAATTTTTGCCCGGCCAGTTCGACCAGCGCGCCGATTCTGCGGCACAGTGCATTCAGATCCTTTCGCAGGGCGACCGTCCCACCGTGCGTACCGCCAAGGTGTACGCGCTGTACGGCGACCTGACGCAGGAGGAAATCAAAGAAATCAAAAAATACGTTATCAACCCCGTGGAAGCTCGTGAAGCGGCGCTGGAAAAGCCCGAAACACTCGCTATGGAATACGTGGTTCCCACCGAGGTGCAAACGCTCACGGGTTTCACCGCGCTTGACCGTGCGGGGCTGGAAAAGTTCGTGGCGGATTACGGCTTGGCTATGGATGCCGACGATATTGCGTTCTGCCAAGCGTATTTCCAATCCGAAAAACGCGATCCCACCATTACCGAAATTCGTATGATCGATACGTATTGGTCGGACCATTGCCGTCACACCACCTTCCTCACGGTGATCGACGACGTGAAATTCGAAGATAAACTGTTGCAGGATACCTACGAGGAATATTTAAGCGTGCGCCGCGAGCTCGGCCGCACCAAACCCGTGTGCTTGATGGATATTGCCACGGTGGCGGTGAAATGGCTGAAAACGCAGGGCAAGCTGGATAAACTGGATGAATCGGAAGAAATTAATGCTTGTACCGTGAAAATCGAGATCGACGTGGACGGCAAGACCGAGCCGTGGTTGCTGCTGTTTAAGAACGAAACACACAACCACCCCACGGAGATCGAACCCTTCGGTGGCGCTGCCACGTGTATCGGCGGTGCTATTCGCGATCCGCTGTCGGGCCGTTCCTACGTGTACGGCGCTATGCGTGTGACGGGTGCGGCCGATCCGCTGAAGCCCGTGAGCGAAACGATCCCCGGCAAGCTGCCGCAGCGTAAGATCGTAACCACTGCCGCGGCAGGCTATTCGTCCTACGGTAACCAGATCGGCTTGGCAACGGGTATCGTTGACGAGCTGTATCACGACGGCTACGCTGCCAAGCGTATGGAGATCGGCGCCGTGGTGGCGGCGGCTCCTGCTGCCAACGTGCGCCGTGAGCGTCCTGCCCCCGGTGACGTGGTGGTGCTGCTCGGCGGTTCTACCGGCCGCGACGGCATCGGCGGTGCTACGGGTTCCTCCAAGGCGCACAACGCCCATTCGGTGGAAACCTGCGGCGCCGAGGTGCAAAAGGGTAACGCCCCCGAGGAACGCAAGCTGCAACGCTTGTTCCGCAATCCCACGGCGTGCCGTATGATCAAGCGCTGCAACGACTTTGGCGCAGGCGGCGTGTCGGTGGCGATCGGTGAATTGGCCGACGGCTTGGAGATCGATCTGAACGCCGTGCCGAAGAAATACGAAGGCTTGGACGGCACGGAGCTTGCGATCAGCGAATCGCAGGAGCGTATGGCCGTGGTGATCGAGCCCGAAAACGTGGAAGCGTTCCTCGCACTTGCTGCCAAAGAAAATCTGCAAGCCTGCCCCGTGGCGGTAGTGAAAGAAGAAGCCCGCCTCGTGATGCATTGGAACGGCAAGCGCATTGTGGATATCAGTCGCGAATTCCTCAATTCCAACGGCGCTGATAAGCATATCACCATAACGCCTGCGGCGGCAAAGCTTGCGGAAAAGGAAGTAAAGGGCGGCTTTAAAGAAAACTACGAAGCGCTTGCTGCCGACCTTAACGTCTGCTCGAAGCGCGGTCTTTCCGAACGCTTCGATTCCACCATCGGTGCAGGCACGGTGCTGATGCCGTTTGGCGGTAAATATCAGCTCACGCCCATTCAGGCGATGGTGCAGAAGGTGTCGGTCGAAGTGGGCCACACCGACGATTGCTCCTTTATGTCGTGGGGCTATAACCCCTTTATTGCGGAGCAGAGCCCGTATCATTCTGCCTATCTGGCCGTAGTGGAATCGGTGGCGAAGCTGATTGCTTCGGGCGCCTCGTTTGAAGACGTGTATCTCACCTTCCAAGAATACTTTGAGCGCCCCGGCAAGGACGGCAAGCGCTGGGGCAAGCCGCTGGCGGCGTTGCTCGGCGCATTTAAAGCGCAAAAGGAACTGGGTATCGGTTCCATTGGCGGCAAGGACTCGATGAGCGGCTCGTTTGAGGATCTCGACGTACCGCCCACGCTGGTATCCTTTGCCGTGACGACCGGCAAGACGAGCGACGTTATTTCGCCCGAATTTAAAGCGGCAGGCCATCGCGTGGTGTGTCTGTGCCCCGAATACGATGAAAACGGCTTGCCGAAGGCCGAATCGCTGATCGCCACGTTTAACCGTGTGACGGAGCTGATGAGAAACGGTACGGCGGTGGCGTGCTACACGCCGGGTATCGGCGGTGTCGGCGAAGCGGTGATGAAGATGGCGTTTGGTAACGGCATCGGCTTCCGCTTTGAAAACATCTGCACGGAGGATATCTTCGATTATTGCTACGGCGGCTTCGTTCTGGAAGTCACCAAGCCTGTGGAGGGTGCGTGCGATATCGGTGTTACCACCAACGACGGCTGCCTCTCGCTCGGCGAAGACAGCCTGAAGCTGGAAAGCCTGCTGGGTATTTATGAGGACAAGCTGGAAAGCGTATTCTCCTGCAACATTGAACAAAAGCAAGAGGGCGTTGCCAACTTCTCCTACGAAGCCAAGGAGCGCGTGGCACCTGCCATTAAAGTAGCGAAGCCGAAGGTGCTCATTCCTGCGTTCCCCGGCACCAACTGCGAATTTGATAGTGCGAAGGCCATGCGTGATGCCGGTGCCGATCCCGAAATCATCGTGATCCGCAACCTCTCGGCCGCCGACATTCAGTACAGCGTGGAGGAATTTGCCGCCAAGCTGAAAAATGCACAAATGGTATTTATCCCCGGCGGCTTCTCGGGCGGGGACGAACCCGACGGCAGCGGTAAATTTAACACGGCGTTCTTCCGTAACGCCGCCGTAAAAGAGGGCGTGACGGAGCTTTTGGATAACCGCGACGGTTTGATGTGCGGTATCTGCAACGGCTTCCAAGCGCTTATCAAGCTGGGACTCGTGCCGTATGGCAAGATCATCGATACCGATGAAACCTGCCCGACGCTGACGTACAACACCATTGCCCGTCACCAGTCGCGCATCGTGCGTACGCGTGTTGCTTCGAACAAATCCCCGTGGCTGGCGCTCACCAACGTGGGCGACGTGTACGAGGTGCCGATCTCGCACGGCGAGGGCCGCTTCTTGGCCGACGAGGCGCTGATCAAGAAATTGGCCGAAAACGGCCAGATCGCCACACAGTACGTGGATCTGGAAAACAACGCCACGGCTGACGTGCATTTCAATCCCAACAACTCAATGGCTGCCATTGAAGGTATTACCTCGCCCGACGGTCGCGTGTTCGGTAAGATGGGACACAGCGAGCGTATCGGCTCGGGGCTGTATCGCAACGTACCCGGCAACTACGAGATCAATATGTTTAAGGCGGCTGTGAAATATTTCCGCTGAGTGAAAAGGAGAGAACGGAAATGAACTTTTTTGAAGAATTGCAGCAATACGATGCAGCGGTAGCCGAAGCCTGCCACGCAGAGCTGGCCCGTCAACAGCATAACATTGAACTGATCGCATCGGAAAACATCGTGTCCAAGGCCGTGCTGTTGGCCGCGGGCGGTGTGCTGACGAACAAATACGCCGAAGGCTATCCCGGCAAGCGCTACTACGGCGGTTGCCAATGCGTGGACGTGGTGGAGGAGATCGCCCGTGAACGCGCGAAGAAGCTGTTTGGCGCCGAACACGCCAACGTGCAGCCGCACAGTGGCGCCAACGCCAACTTGGCGGTGTTCTTTGCGCTGCTGCAGCCGGGTGATACCGTGATGGGTATGAACCTGCAGCAGGGCGGCCACTTGTCGCACGGTTCTCCCGTGAACATTTCGGGCAAGTATTTCAATATCGTGCCCTACGGTGTGAGCGAGGATACCGAAACCATCGACTACGACGAAATGCGCCGCATTGCGCTGGAATGCAAGCCGAAGCTGATGGTGGTGGGCGCCTCTGCCTATTCCCGTGTGATCGATTTTGCGCGTTGCCGTGAGATCGCCGATGAAGTGGGCGCTTACCTGATGGTGGATATGGCGCATATCGCCGGCCTTGTGGCCGCCGGTGTGCATCCCTCTCCCGTGCCGTATGCCGACGTGGTGACCACCACGACGCATAAGACGCTGCGCGGTCCGCGCGGCGGTATGATCCTTTGCCGCGAAGCGTTGGCAAAGCAGATCGACAAGGCGGTGTTCCCCGGTACGCAGGGCGGCCCGCTGATGCACATTATCGCTGCCAAGGCGGTGGCGCTGGGCGAAGCGCTCACGGAGGAGTTCCGTGAATATCAGCAGCAAGTGGTGAAAAACGCCGCGGCGCTGTGCAAAGCGTTGATGGATAAGGGGCTGAAGGTCGTTTCGGGCGGTACCGATAACCACCTCATTCTTCTCAAGCTCCTCGATACGGGTGTAACGGGTAAGGAACTCGAGCACCGCTTGGACGAGGTGCATATCACCGCCAACAAAAACACCATTCCCAACGATCCGCAGAGCCCGTTTGTAACGAGCGGCGTGCGTTTGGGAACACCTGCCGTGACCACGCGCGGTTTCAAGGAAGCCGAGATGGAGCTGATTGCAGGTTGGATCTACGACACGGTGTACGACTTTGAAAACAGCCGTGAGCGCATCAGCCGCGAGGTGCAGGAGCTGTGCGCGAAATATCCTATCTATTGATTTTGATTTCAACGATTAAAAGGGGTGGCCGAAATGGCATATTTATCCGATATTGAGATTGCTCAAAATTGTAAAATGAAGCCCATTGCCGAGATTGCGAAGGCGGCAGGTATTGAAGAAAAATACTGGGAGCCGTATGGGCATTATAAGGCAAAGCTGGATCCTGCGTTGCTGCGCGAAACCGACAAGCCCGACGGCAAGCTGGTGCTGGTGACGGCCATTACCCCCACCCCTGCGGGTGAAGGAAAGACCACCACGACCATTGGCTTGGTAGACGGCCTGCGCCGCATCGGCAAGCAAGCCACGGTGGCGCTGCGCGAGCCGTCGCTCGGCCCCGTGTTTGGTGTGAAAGGCGGCGCTGCAGGCGGCGGTTACGCTCAAGTGGTACCGATGGAAGATATTAACCTGCATTTCACGGGTGACTTCCACGCCATCGGCGCGGCGAACAACCTGCTTGCTGCGATGATCGACAACCATATTCAGCAGGGAAACAAGCTGGGCATCGACGTGCGCAAGATCACGTGGAAGCGCTGCGTGGATATGAACGACCGTCAGCTCCGCTTTATCGTGGACGGTATGGGCGGCAAGGCCAACGGCACGCCCCGTGAAGACGGCTTTGATATCACGGTGGCGAGCGAAATTATGGCGGTGCTGTGCTTGTCGAGCTCGATTGCCGATTTAAAAGAGCGTCTTTCTCGTATTATCGTGGGCTACACCTACGACGACAAGCCCGTGACCTGCGGCGAGCTGAAGGCGGCAGGCGCTATGACGGCGCTGCTTAAGGACGCTATCAAGCCCAATCTGGTGCAAACGCTGGAAGGCACGCCTGCCTTCGTGCACGGCGGCCCGTTTGCCAATATCGCCCACGGCTGTAACTCGGTGATGGCCACGCGCCTCGCACTGAAAATGGGCGATTACACCGTAACCGAAGCGGGCTTCGGCGCCGATCTGGGCGCGGAAAAATTCCTCGATATCAAGTGCCGTATGGCAGGGCTGACGCCTGACGCCGTGGTGGTGGTTGCCACCGTGCGTGCGCTGAAGATGCACGGCGGCTTGGCAAAAACGCAGCTCGCTGAAGAAGATCTCGGTGCGCTGGAGCGTGGTATTCCGAACCTGCTTCGTCACGTTTCCAACATTAAAAACGTGTATAAGCTGCCCTGCGTGGTGGCGGTAAACCGTTTCCCGACGGATACCGACGCGGAAATCGAGCATATTATTAATAAATGCCGCGAGCTCGGCGTGAATACCGTGCTGTCTACCGTGTGGGCCGAAGGCGGTAAGGGCGGCGAGGAGCTTGCCCGTGAGGTGGTGCGTCTGTGCGAAGAGGAGCAGGGCGATTTCACCTTTGCGTACGAGCTGGAGAGCAGCATTGAAGAGAAGATCACGGCGGTGGTGAAAAAGGTATACGGCGGTGACGGCATCACCGTGCTGCCTGCCGCCAAAAAGCAGATCGCTCAACTGACGGAGCTGGGCTTCGGCAACCTGCCCATCTGTATGGCCAAAACGCAGTACAGCTTCTCCGATGATCCGAAAAAGCTCGGTGCGCCCGAAGGCTTTACCGTGACGATCAAAAACGTGAAGGTATCGGCAGGCGCCGGTTTCCTCGTGGTGCTCACGGGGGATATCCTCACAATGCCCGGCTTGCCGAAGGTGCCTGCGGCAGAAGCGATTGACGTGGATGACGAGGGCCGTATTTTAGGTTTGTTCTGATACTACTTGACAAACGGTCCTTTGTATGGTACGATGACAACAACCGAATAGGTGAACGATAGAGGCGCATCGCGCAAAGAGTACGCTGCTTTAAGACCGCAAGGTCGGCTGCCAAGGCCGCAGGGGAAAGGTGCCGGTGCCGAAGTGAATGCCGTGGCAGGCATTTGGCTGGCAGTACGGAGAATATCCGTGGTGTTGTCGCAGGAATGCGGAGAGCTATCTGAATGAACCACCCATTTTTTGTGGTATTGTACTTTCAGGGATAGCCCCGCTTTGCGTCGGCTATCTCTTTTTGTTCCGAAGCAAAGAAAGGGTTGGTAGACAATGAAAAACACCGTATTTACGGGGGCGGCTACGGCGCTGGTTACGCCGATGACCGCAGACGGCATCGATTACGCGCAATTTGCCCGATTGATCGAATGGCAGATTGCAGAGGGTATCGATGCCTTGGTAGTGGTGGGAACCACGGGCGAAGGGCCAACGCTCACCGACGAAGAGCACAAGGAGGCCATTCGCTTTTGCGTGCAGCAGACGGCAGGCCGTGTCCCCGTGATCGCAGGGACGGGCTCGAACGATACGGCGTATGCCATCGATCTCACGAAGGCGGCCTGCGAGGCAGGGGCCGATGCGATGCTGCTCGTAACGCCGTATTACAACAAGGCCACGCAAAACGGGCTGATACAATCGTTCACGGCGATTGCGGATGCAAGCAGCAAGCCGTGTATTTTGTATAACGTGCCGTCGCGCACGGGGTGTGCGCTGCAGCCGAAAACCGTGGCGGCACTGGCAGAGCATCCCCGTATCGTGGGGCTTAAGGAAGCGTGCGGTGATATTTCCCACGTGGCGAAGGTGCTGTCGCTGTGCGGTGATAAGCTGGACGTCTATTCGGGCAACGACGATCAGATCGTTCCCATTATGGCGCTTGGCGGCAAGGGCGTGATTTCGGTGCTTTCCAATCTGATGCCGAAAAAAACGGCCGAGCTGTGCCGCTTGTGCTTGCAAAACAACGTAGCCGAAGCCGCCAAAACGCAGCTGGAGCTGTTACCGCTGATCGATGCGCTGTTTTGCGAGGTGAATCCCATTCCTGCGAAGGCAGCGATGGCGGCTATGGGTTTTGGAGAAAATTATTTGCGTTTGCCGCTAACGAAGATGGAATCGGCAAACGAAGCAGAACTGTTGCGCTTAATGCGTGAGCAAGGACTATTGTAAGGAGTGCTGGCTATGAAAATCGGTATTTACGGATACGGCAATTTGGGGCGTGGAGTGGAGCTGGCGGTGCGTCAGTCCCCCGATGCGACGCTCGTGGGCGTTTTCACCCGTCGTGACCCTGCTGCCGTGAAAACGCTGGGCGCTCCCGTGTTTGCCGCCGATAAGGCGGAGCAGTTTGCCGACAAGATCGACGTGATGATTTTGTGCGGCGGCAGTGCCACCGATCTGCCCAAGATGACGCCTGCGTTGGCTTCGAAATTCAACGTGGTAGACAGCTTTGATACCCACGCTTCGATTCCCACGCATTTTGAGGCGGTAGACCGCGAGGCGGTGCGCGGCGGTAAGGTCGCGCTGATCTCTGCAGGGTGGGATCCGGGCTTGTTTTCGGTGAACCGTTTGTATGCGCAAGCCGTGCTGCCGCAGGGGCAGGACTATACGTTTTGGGGGCGTGGCGTGAGCCAAGGCCATTCCGATGCCATTCGTCGCATCGAGGGTGTGGAAGACGCCCGTCAATACACGGTACCCGTGGAGGCGGCAATGCAAGCGGCGGCTTCGGGTGAGCAGCCGCAGCTTACCACACGCGAAAAACACACGCGCGAATGCTTCGTGGTAGCGAAGCCCGATGCAGACCGTGCACGTATTGAACGCGAGATCAAGGAAATGCCGCATTATTTTGCGGATTACGATACCACGGTGACATTTATCACCGCGGAGGAAATGGCGCGCGATCACAGCGGCTTGCCGCACGGCGGCGCCGTGATTCGCACGGCGGGAACGGGCGAGCGTGGGGGGCATCGCCAGTGTATTCGTTATACGCTGGAGTTGGATTCCAATCCCGAATTTAC
>JAZQTE010000420.1:0-1800 GCA_045630505.1 Acutalibacteraceae bacterium
TTTCTTGGGCTTCTGCCGGTGAAATGGGCTTCCGTGGTTCTCGGAAATCCACTCCCTTCGCAGCTCAAACCGCTGCCGAAACCGCTGCAAAAGCTGCTATGGAACATGGCTTGAAATTTGTTGAAGTATTCGTTAAAGGTCCCGGATCCGGCCGTGAAGCCGCTATCCGTGCCTTGCAGGCTGCCGGCTTGGAAGTTACTATGATTAAAGACGTAACTCCTATCCCCCACAACGGATGCCGTCCGCCTAAAAGACGTCGTGTTTAATTTGGAGGTGTAAGGAATATGGCAAGATATACCGGAGCAGTTTGTAGATTATGCCGCCGTGAAGGCCAAAAGCTTTTCTTGAAAGGCGACAGATGCTACTCCAGCAAATGCTCGTTGGATCGCAGAGCTTACGCTCCCGGCCAACATGGTCAAAGCCGCAAAAAGGCTTCTGAATATGGCTTGCAACTTCGCATGAAGCAAAAAGCCAGAAGATATTATGGTGTTTTGGAAAACCAATTCCATCACTATTTTGAAATTGCCGAACGGAAAACCGGCGTAACCGGTGAAAACCTTCTCCGTTTGTTGGAAAGCCGTTTGGACAACGTTGTTTACCGTTGCGGTTGGGCTTCTTCTCGTCCTGAAGCTCGTCAATTGGTTGTTCATAACCACTTCACCGTTAACGGCAAAAAAGTAAACGTTCCTTCTTATTTGGTTAAGGCCGGTGACGTAATCGCTGTTTGCGAAAAAAGCCGTTCTTCCGAAAAGATTAAATCCGTTGTGGAAGCTTGCGCTTCCCGCGTAAAACCTGAATGGATCAGCGTTAACGCCGATACCCTTGAAGCAAAAATTGTGAACTTGCCCAATCGTGATCAAATCGATGTTCCCATCGAAGAACACTTGATTGTTGAATTCTACAGTAAATAATCGTGCAGGATTCCTATTTTGCTATTCAATTTTTGGCGAATGTTTCGTACAATTATTAAGGAGGGTTCTGAATGATAGAAATCGAAAAGCCCCGAATTGAAACCGAAGAATTGTCGGAAGACGGTTCCTATGGTCGTTTTGTGGTTGAACCTTTGGAAAGAGGATACGGCACTACTCTTGGCAACAGCTTGCGCAGAGTGCTCCTTTCTTCTTTGCCCGGTGTTGCCGCAACCTCGGTGAAATTCGACGGCGTAGTACACGAATTTTCCACAATTGACGGCGTTAAAGAAGATGTTACCGAAATTGTTTTGAACTTGAAAGGCTTAACCGCCAAAATTCATGGCGACGGCCCCAAAATTGTTTACATTGAAGCAGAAGGCCCCTGCGAAGTGACTGCTGCCGATATTAAGGCAGACAGCGAGGTTGAAATTCTCAACCCCGATATGCACATTGCAACCCTTTCGGAAAACGCACGGTTCTTTATGGAATTGTCGTTAGACAAAGGCCGCGGCTACGTTCCTGCCGATCGTAACAAACAAGAAATCAACACCATCGGTGTCATCCCCATGGACTCCATCTACACCCCTGTAAACAAAGTTAACTATACGGTTGACAATACTCGGGTAGGGCAAATTACCGACTTCGATAAATTGTCCTTGGAAGTCTGGACAAACGGAACCATTTCTGCAGAAGATGCGGTTTCGCTTGCTGCAAAAATTATCACAGAACACCTGAATCTGTTTGTGAACCTTTCAGCCGAAGGCGCAGGTGCCGATATTATGGTTGAAAAAGGTGAATCCGGCAAGGAAAAAGTTCTTGATATGACCATTGAGGAATTGGATCTTTCGGTTCGTTCCTTCAACTGCCTGAAACGCGCCGGCATCAACAC